>DASZRK010000035.1 GCA_035549195.1 bacterium | reverse complement strand
TCCTCGCCCATCCCCTCTTGGGGACGGGGCTTGGGTCTTTCGATGAGGCCTACCAAAGGGCCGGCTTCTCGCTCTCCCGGGGCGGTGCGCGCTACCCCCATAACATCCTCCTCCAACTCCTCTGCGAGACGGGGCTGGTGGGGACCGGATTGGTCCTGGCGTCCCTCGTAGGTTGGCTCAGGCGGCTCAAGGTCCCTTCCCGTTGGGAAGGGTGGGGTGTGGGAGCCGGGGCGCTGGCCTTCCTTTATTTTTCCCTGTTCGACCTGCCTTTCCAAATGCCCGAGCTGGCCTGGGTCTTCGCGTTGATGTTGGGCCGCCTGGAATTTCGGACACCGAAGACCGTGAAGCTCCCGAAGATCTCCGCTTCCTGCGTGAAGATCGCCTTGCTGGTGGTGCTGGGGGTCACGGGCTTCTGGCCGCCCTTCCGTCCCCTGAACTTCGCCATCCTGGCGACCGTGCTTTGGATGACGGCCGCCTTCTTCCAGGAAAAGATCGAAAAGGTCCCGGGGCTTTTCTTCCTGGGCGGGGCCTTCCTGTTGGTACGGGCCTTTGATTCCCCCTCGGCCCTGGGGACGGTCCGGTGCCTGGAAATGGTGGGGCTGGCCCTGGCTTTCGTGCTTTTCTTGAGGGGCATTGCGGACCCCGGCCGGTTCCTGAAGTGGTTCATGGGCCTGGGGCTTTTCTTCGGGGCCGCGGTTTGGGCCTATTCCTTCCGTTTTTCCGATATCCGGGATTGGACCATCTTCCCGAACCCCAAACAGGTGGGGACCTTCCTGGTGGTGGGCGCCCTTTATTGGATGGGCGGAGCCCCGGGTCTCCGGGTAGGGCGATGGTCGAAGGGGGTCGCGACCCTTTTCACCGCCGCAACCTTGGTCTGTCTGAAAGCCTTCGGCGCCATGGCCGCCGCGGTGGCGGGGGCCTTTTCCCTCCTTTCGACCCGGGCCAAATGGGTGGGTGTGGCGGTGGGGGTCCTTTTCTTAGGGATCATCCTTTATTTCCGCACTTGGGTCTTCCGGGGGCTCGACACAAGTCCGACCCAATGGGACCGTTTCGGGATCTGGGCCTCGGCTTGGCGGGTCTTCGCGCGGGTCCCTTGGTTCGGCGCGGGTCCGGGGGCCTTTGCGGGCCTTTATCACCAGGTCAAGGCGCCCCGGACGAACGGGGTCAGCCGTTTCCTGATGGACGCCCAGTTCGCGCATAACGAATTCTTGGAATTCCTCGTGGCTTTCGGCGCGGTCGGCGTTCTCTTTCTTTTGCTGTTCCTGGTCTTTCTTTGGGACCGGAAAGCCAAGGGAACTTCCCCGTCCCTCTGGGCCCTGGGGGCCGCGGCCTTCGTGGATTTCTGCCTTCACACTCCCTTGATCCTTCTCCAGGGGGCGGGATTGTTGGCGGGGGACCGGGAGAAGAAAAAGGAGGAAGGCTCTTGGGGTTCGGCCCTCCTGGTGGGTGGCCTGGCCCTGGGGTTGTTCGGCTCCGCCGCCTGGGCCCCGCGCGCCATGGAACAGGCCAAGGTCCTGGAAGCCCAGGGCCAACTTCCACAAGCCCTACGCTCGCTCCAATATGCCGAAAAGGTGAACGCCTGGGACAACCGTTATACGGCCGCCAAGGCGGAGTTCCTGGAATCCCTTTTCCGGGCGACCCAAGACCCGGCTTGGGCGAGCGCGGCCGACGAGGCTTTCCAAAGATCGTTAAGCCTGGAAAAGACCGACGGGCAAGGGTTCCTGCGCGACGCCGAACGCCTGACCGCCCGCCTGGACCAGAAGGCGACGCTGGAGGCCGTCCAAAGTGCCGAGGTGGCCTGGGCCAAGACCCACCGCGTCCTTCCCTTCAATGCTTTCGCCCGTTTCGAGGAGGGACTCTTCCAACTCAAGAAGGGGGACAGGGAAAAGGCCCTTTTGTCCTTTGAGACCGCGGCCCAGTTGGAGCCCAATTTCGCGGCGGCCTGGATGAGGTCGGGTTGGATCCTGAAGGCGAAAGGGGAGAGGGCCAACGCCCGTTATTGTTTCCGAATGGCCCTTCAGGCCCACGAGCGCTGGAAAGACGCCGAAAGGATCGATCCCCTGGAAAAAGAATTGATCGCCCTGCCCCCGGAGGCCTTGGAAGGCTTGGCCCGGGAGACGCGGCCATGAACCGGACGCGGGAAGGGAACTGGGGTCCTTGGGCCCTTTTGGGACTGGTGCTGGTCTTTTATGGACGGGTCCTTTGGGGCCACCAGACCTTCGTGTTCGTGGATGCCTCCCGTTTTTTCTATCCCCTTTGGAAATGGGGGAGCGGGGTCCTGGCCCAGGGTTTCATCCCCCTTTGGAACCCCGACGCCCAGTTCGGCACACCCTACCTGGCCGACCCCCAGATGGCCTGCGCTTATCCGCCGATCTTCCTTCTTTATTCGTTCTTGAGCCCGGTCAACGCCTTCAACGCCCTGGTCATTCTCCATCACTTTTGGGCCCTTTGGGGTTTCTGGGCCTTCGTCCGTCGGCAAGGGTTCTCCGCGCCGGCCTCTTTATTAGGGAGCTTTCTCTTCGGGTTCTCCCTCCATCTGGTCTGCTCTTCCTGGACGCCGGTGGCCCTCATGACCATCAGTTGGATCCCTTGGGTCTTCCTGTCGGCGGATAAGGTCTTCCGGGGTGAAAGGGGAGGGTTCCTGGCGTTGTCCTTGGCCTGGGCCATGCAATTCGCGGCCGGTTATCCGGTGCTGGTCTATTTGACCGCCCTGGCGGTCGGAGCGCATTTCGTTTGGATGGGTCTTGCGCAGGGTACAAAAACACCCTCGCCCTTGAGGGAAGAGGGTAAGGGTGACCGCGACCACTTTTTCCCCTGGCATTCTTTCTTACCCGGTAAGGGGAAAGGGGGAACAAGCCTCTATAAAAAGTGGAATTGGACCTTGGTCTTGGCCGGCGCGGGGCTGTTGGCCGTCGCCTACAACCTGGTCTGGGGTTTGCCCTTCCTGGAAATGACGGGCCTGAGCAACTATGAGAACGGGGCCATCCGTTACCACGACCTGGGCTGGTGGGACCTGGCGACCCTCCTGAACCCTTTCGACCAGGGCCACCCCCTTCTTTCCAACTACCACGGACCCCACTACTGGGTCTCGACCTTTTTCGTCGGCCTCCCCGCCCTGGGGCTGTTGGCCTGGGGTTTTTGGCGGCGGGCCTTCGCAAGGACCTCCTGGGGGTTGCTCCTGGTCTTTCTGGTATTGAGCTTGGGCGTGCTGAAGGTAGGCCATCTCCTGGGCAAGATCATCCCGGGCCTGAACATGGTGGTCCATTCGGGTTTTTGGCTTTCGCTTTTCGTCTTCTGGGTGGCCTGGATGGCGGCGGAGTCGGCCGAGGCCTTGGTCGGGGGGCCCGCCTCCCGCAGCGGCCGGCACCTTTGGGCGGGTTTGTTGGCCGCCCTGGGGCTCGCGGCCTTGGTCATCGCTCCGGTCCTGATGCCGGTCCCCTGGGCCCTGTCGCTCGCGGCCGGGTTCGCCCTGTTCTTCTTGAAAGGTCCCCGGGTCCGCTGGTGGGCCTTGGGTACCTCGGTCTTCCTGGCCTTGTTCATCCCGGCCCAGAGCCTGAACATCCTTTTGGACAGGGACTACTACGAGGAACCGCCCAAGACCCTTTCGGCCCTGACCGAACCCGGCCGCGCCTTCTTCACGCCGCCCCTCCTGGCCCGCTCCATCCACCTGCAGGGCGCCGATATGAAGGACGCTTACGACGGCGCCAAGCGGAACGTCTATCCCAATTGGCCCCTGGCCTATGGAAGGGAAGAAGCCCCGATCTACAACACCCTTCAACTGCGGCATTCGGCCGACTGGACCTTCCAGGCCCTCCGGGTCTCCAAGAAGGTCTCCCGGAACGTCCTGGATTATCTCGGGATCCGCTATCTGTTCGGGAAGGCGGACCTTCCGGGCTTGAAAAAGATCGAAGGCACCGGGGATGTGGCGGTCTATCGGGTGGAGAAGTCTTCCCGGAAGTGGTTCAGTGTCCGGAAGGCCCTGCCGGCGGGCGATTCCCTGGAGGAGGACTTGAAGAAGGTGGACGAGCGGGGCTTGGACCTGACCCAGGATTGTTTCGTGGCGGATAAGCCGCGGGAAGGGAATTACGCCGTGCGCGAAGTGGTGCGGACCGCCTGGGGGCCCGATGCGGTGGGGTTGGAGGCCAAGGGGAAAGGACGTGCCTTCCTCGTTTCCTCGGAAACGGCCTATCCGGGGTGGAAGGTTTCCGTTAATGGGAAGGAACGCTCACTGGAATTGGTCGATCATGCTTTCCGGGGCCTGGTTTTGGAGGACGGAGAAACAACGGCCCAGCTCACGTTCAAGCCCAATAGCTTTCGGGTCGGCCTTTTCATGACCCTGTTGGTCTTGGGGTCCTGGATATTCTTGTTCGGGAGAAAATGGTTCCATGAACGCTAAAGGGACCTACCGGACCCTTTTGGTTGAGTGACCCGCCCTTTTTACCCTTTGGTCCCTGCCTGGTTGGTACAGGAGTGGAAGAGGCAGTCCGTAAGATCCTGAAACGCTAAGAATCCCTCAAAACTAAAGAGAAACGCATTTTGGGTACTCGAAAGATTCGCTTTTCCCGGCCTGCTTTTGTTCGTCCTCTTGGTTTAGCGTTCGAAACCGTTTCCGGTGATTGTTTCGAACAAGATTTCAAAAAAGATCGTTTGTGAAGGAGTTGCCGAAAACCGGACAGAATTCTTGCTGTTTTGAGATTAACGGACAATTTTCCTGCTGGATTTTTAGGGCCTATTTATAATGCGGCACATTCCTCCTTCTTCAACGCCCATCATTTTTTAATCAGCTCGTTTTCCTTTGAACATTTTGGAGTTTTTAATTTTGCACCATATCTGAAAGGCCCAGAAATTGTCATTAAAGATCATATCTTCCTGGGTCCTTTATCCCATCCGCTATCTTGTCCTGATCGTCATGGTCTTCACTTCGCTCGGCCCTTGGGCTTATGCCGACCCGGGATCTCGTTGGCACAAATGGGATGACCGTTCCGGGGCTTCGCGCTCCGACGGTGCTTCCGAGGACCGGTATCATGGCCGTGGCGGGAACCATTCGGACCATCGGGATGGCCCCCGGTGGGGGCAGCCCCATCGCGGCCATGGTTCAGTCACCCGGACACCCACGACCGATATCCATTCCACGCCCACCGCAACACCTTTAGGGACCGTTTTTCTGCAAAGTGAAAACCTCCAGGCCCCGCGGGAATTGATCGCGTCGGTTCTTGGCGCGGAAGTGGTCTTGAGGTGGCGCCCGCCTTCATTCGGGGTTTTCCGCCGGTCGATGGGTTATCGGATCCTGCGCACCTCGGACATGGAGACCCCTTTCCAACAAGTCGGCAGCTCCGCCGCTTTTGGGGATAGGGGGCGCCCTTTCCTCACTTATACGGACCGACCGGGACCGGGCCATTGGATCTATCAGGTCGTTGCCTTCACGATGGTCCCTGAGATCGCCGAGAGCGGCCCTTCGAACGTTTGCGAAGCGTCGGTCGGGTCCTTGCCCACCGCGACCTTCACCATCACCCCCACGCCCAGCCCGATCCTGATGGCCACCGAGACTTCCACCCCTACCATTTCGCCGACCCCTGCGGTGAACGGACGGAAAAAAGATGTAGCGACGGATACGGACACTCCCACCGGTACTCCGACCATCGAACCCTATTGGCCCCATGGACCCGTGGCGGCCACGGCCACCGTCCAAGCCGGGATCGTGTTCCGGGCCGCGGCGATGGGTTCGGGCGGGATCGTGTGCGGCGCGGATACCACCAAGAAACTGGATCTGATGGTCAACTGCAGCGAACAGGGTGCCCAGGACCGCCGTTGGACCTTCCTCATCGTGAACAACGGTTCCAGTCCCCTGACCATGCAGTCGGCCAACCTTTCTTTGAGGATGTGGCTCTTCGAGCCCCATCTCCGTTGCGTGGCGGTGGTGGGGAACAATGGGGACGTCTTTGACTCCGATGGGAACCGCCTGGGGAACATGCAATTGCAATCCAACGTCTACACGACCTCTACTTCCATCAGTGAGGTGGACGAGAGCGCCTCCCACAAGGCCAACCAAACCGCCGCCGTATCCCTGGTTTATTCGGGGAGTGTTTCCGTGATCCCCGCCGGAGGATGGGTGCAGGGATTCGCCATCATCGCTACCTCGGGCGATTCCTGTGGGACCAACGAGAACTGGACCAATTTCAACGATGATTATTCGGGTCGGCCCAGTGAGCAGTCCTCCTGCAACGGCACCCAATCGGGTCCCTTCTACGACGACCACCATTTTGCCCTCTACTCCAACGGGAGCTTGGTGCAGGAATATGGGACCAACGGGACGACCCCGGATGGTGAATCGGGCCTGCCGCCGGGAGGCGGCACCTGTACCCCCACGGTCACCCCGACCCTGACCAGGACCAACACGCCGACCCGGACGAATAGCCCGACAAAGACCTTTACCCCGACCTTGACGACAACTTCCACGCTGACCCTTACGGCAACGAACACCCTCACCCGGACCGCGACTTATACTTCCACCCATACGCCGACGCCTACCCCCACTTTTACGAATACACCTTCGGCCACGGCCACCCATACCCCATCGGCGACCCGAACCGATACACCGACCAAAACCTTTACCCCCACGGACACATCGACCTACACGGCGACGACCACACCTTCGGCGACCGATACGGCGACCCATACCGCCACGGACACGGCCACCGATACCCCTACGCCGACATTCAGCTCTACGGATACTGCGACCCATACGGCCACTGCAACGACCACAGATACGCTGACGGACACACCGACCGATACGGCCACGGAAACCGCGACCAACACGTCCACGCCGACAGCTACGGATACGACGACGGATACCGCGACCTTGACGACAACGGACACGCCCTCAAAGACCTCTACGAACACTCCCACGGATTCAGCGACGAATACGGCGACCGATTCGTTCACTTTCACCGCTTCTTGGACCCCGACCCTGATCGCCACGGTTACCTCGACTAATACGGTGACCCCCACACCGACCTTTTGCGAGACCTTCGCATACCAATGGGGTGGGTCTCAACAGGGGGACATGGGCCGGCCGGACGATGTTGTTTTAGATGGGCAGGGCCTGGTTTATGTAGCGGAACCGGACGATGAAAAAATCCAGGTGTTCACCCAATCGGGTGCTTATTTATCGACTTTCACTGGCGTGGGCACTGCTTTGGGAATGGCGATCGACCGGGTGGCCGGTGAGATCTATGTGGAAGGGACGGGGACCTTGAGGGTATTCAATCTTCAAGGGGTTTTGTTGCGGACGGTCCAAAGCTTGAGCGATACCACGGACGTGGCCCTGGATGGTGCGGGC
>DASZRK010000034.1 GCA_035549195.1 bacterium | reverse complement strand
GAGCGGCCTGGCCAGCGGCATCTACCTGGTGCCCACCGACCTCTATGACCTACAGGGCCGGTTCGTCCAAAAACAGATCGCCAAGATCATGGTCCTCAAGTAACGCGACCCTCACCGTCCCATCGAACGGCTTAAGTCCTCGTAGTGTCCTGAAATTTATTTTTGCTAGATCCTTCTTTTTCCTGGAATTTGTGTGGAATGTTGATGTTTTAATGTAAAACTAAAAGGGCCCTAAAATCGGATAAAAAAGGGCTTTTTTCCACCAGGTATGTTAAATTTTTCCTGAAATTAAAGACACCCGAAACCGGAAAATCGTTTTTTACACCTTTCTTCTCCCAACTAAAAACGATTCTGGCCGGGTTGGTCCGGAGAAGATGGAAAATATAGTCCTGAACAATCCATCCATGAGTCGTAAAAGATCCCCGTTGAACCGGTTTGACGGACGTTTGTTCCTTTGTGTTGTCTTTGTCACCATCGCTTCCATTGCCCAAGCCCAGATCAGTTGGAATAGCTCCACCAAAGTTTGTCCTACCGACCCGCCTACCTCATTCTCCACCATTGCTACCCATTATGCGGGGACAACGGCTGGGAATTGTAATTTCCCATCGGGAAGCTACGACCCCAATATGTACATCGCGATCAATTCGGCGGATTACGCTATCGGGGAAGCTTGCGGCGCCTGTATCGCGGCGACCAATACCTCTTTGTCCAAAACGGTGACGGTCGTGGTCGCCGATAGCTGTCCCACTTGTGGAACGGCCCATCAGCTCGATTTTTCTCCCAATGCTTGGAATGCCCTGACCAATAACGCCGCTCCGGGTATCGCTAATATCACTTGGACCTTTGTTCCTTGTCCCTTGAGCCTGATGACAGGGGATCCTTCGGGCATGATCCAATACCAATGGAAGTCTGGTTGCAGTGGTTATTACGATCCTATCCAGTTCATCAATCCACTTTTCCCGATCACAGGCGTGGGCTGGGCCACGAGCAGTGGCGGACCCTTTACGGCCTTGAGTTTGATGGGCGGCGCCGTCGGGAACGATGAATATTGGGGAAATGGTGGGGCCAATCTGAATTCCACGACTGGGCCCTTTTATTTCAACTTGACCGACATTCGGGGCCGAACGGTCACCTTGGGCCCGATCAATGTCGGAAGTTGCGGGGTGGTCGGCACTTCTTCCGTCCAGTTCCCGAGCTGTGGGCCCACCAATACGCCGACGATCACGCCCACTCCGACCAGGACCAATACGCCAACCATCACCAACACCCCGGGTTCCCCTACGGCCACCCCCACGAGGACCAATACGCCGGTCCCGTCAGCGACCGCCACGATGCCTCCTCCGACGGTGGTTTCGGGTGTCACCATTACCAGCTGTGCGGCTACCCAACCCAGCGGTTATGCTCAAAAGCAGGAACAAGTCATGGTGGGGACAGGCATCGACTACGCCCTGGCGGCCGGTCCTTGCGGATCACCCTTGACCGTTTCTCTTCCGCCTGGCGCAGTCCCGGTCACGGCCTATCTCTATGTGGAATACATGAATGGGTCTTCGGTGGCGGGGAACACCAACGCGATCAACTTCAATGGGCACACGACCACCGCCGGTTATATTGCAGGGGCTCCGGTCACTTATGTCGGTTGGCTACAGACATGGTACAACGCCAGATATGGCATCGACCCTTCCTGGCTCAGTGGTGGGGGACAAGCCACCTATACTGTGAATACCTCCGCCAATAGCGATTCCTGCCAGGGCCAGTCCTTGATGGTGGTCTATAAGGATCCCGCCCAGTCCAGCACCAATGCCATCGCCATCGCGGACGGGAACAACGTTTGGCACATTGAAGAGAACGGGCAGATCGTCTATGGGGCCGCTCCGCCGGACACCCGGATGAACTGGTCCTGCTTGGGGTTGAGTTGCGGTTCGTCCAGCACACGGCTTGGCGCCCTCGGTGGCCGGATCAGTTGTAACGATGCCGTGCTCGATGGTGATAAGGATCAGGTCGAGACTTGGGGATCGGGCCCGGTCACTAATCCTGGCTATGGAGACAATGGCGGCCCTCCCATTTGGAGCGGCCAGCCGGGCATTCATAACTGTATCAATAACCAAGTTGGAGACCGTTATCGGGATTACCAATTGGGTTCCAATTTCAATTCGGGTGCACAAAGCATTGAATGGGGCATGTATCTTGGTACCCAGAACGCCAAGACGACCTTGTGGCAGCAGGCTTTGATCTCCCAATACCGTTGCAACCCGGTCTCCCAGTGCTCGGTTACCTATAATTTCAACAGCAATTCCATTCCCTTTGGTTGGCAGGTCGGAAGCTACCCGTTCAATCAACAGGCCCTTTCGGGTTGGGGCGCCAGTAGCTCGGGTATTTCCGAGAGCGGCGGTTGCAATGGGGCCAATAACTTCCTTCTTAATAACCAGACCCCCAGCGGGCCCGGGACCATGCAAGTCTCCATGTGCGAGCAGGTGAACGGCGGGAACTTCGGGGGCATTGTCTTCGGATACGACATGCTTACGGGGAACGGCTATGGTCTCCAATTCTTCAATAACGGGTCCAGCAACGCCGGGACCGTTTATTTCGTGAAGTACACAGCAGGGGTGGCCTCCAATGTCGGGTCGGCCAATACAGCGAACGGGGCCTTGAACGGCTGTCCTTTCTGGGTGGAAGTGGATATCAACGCTTCCTGCCAATATGCCGTGAAGATCGCCACTTCCCAGGCCGGTTTGAGTTCCGCTTCGGTCTTGGCCACCTTCACCGGCGGTGGTTGTTCCAATGGCTACATGGGCCTGATGCAGAACAACTGCCCTAACGCCACCTTCAAGTCCTACCAATTCACCGGACAGTGCACCACCCCAACACCCACTCCAACTCCGACGCGCACCAATACCGCGACGGCTACTCAAACCTTCACTAACTCCGCCACCTCGACCAGCACTTCTACTTCGACCAGTACTTCGACCTCCACGAGCACGTCGACCAATACCACTACGGCGACCGCTACGGCTACGCGGACCTCGACTTCCACCTCTACGAGTACCTCCACTTCGACCAGCACTTCCACCAATACGACCACCTCCACTTCGACCAGCACTTCGACCTCCACCTCCACCTCGACCAGCACCGCCACAGCCACGGCCACCAGTACCTTCACTCGGACCAATACCTCAACATCCACTAGTACGTCCTCTTCGACCAGTACCAGCACCGCGACGGCGGTCAACACCTCCACCAGCACGGCGACGGCGGTCAATACCTCCACTTCTACAAGTACGGCGACGGCGGTGGCGACGGCGACCTCGACGAGCACCGTTACCTCGACCCGGACCTCGACCTCCACTTTCACGACCACGTCTACGGCGACCAGTACCTCTACCGCCACTGATACTTCTACGTCCACCAATACGAGGACCGCGACCAATACCTCGACTTCGACCTTCACCTTCACGCCGAGCTTCACGCCCACCAACACCTTCACGACGGTGCCCTCGGCCACCGCGACCAACACCTTCACCGTGACCGATACCCACACCCCTACCAACACCTTCACCAACAGTTTCACTCCGACCAAT
>DASZRK010000033.1 GCA_035549195.1 bacterium | reverse complement strand
TGGGGGGTATTTTGGGGGGATGGTCGCTGCGAACTTCGGGCTATTAGTGGTGGGGAACCTGGTGGCGTCGGGAGGGAAGATCGATCCGGAAGC
Organism: bacterium; assembly: GCA_035549195.1. Lineage (NCBI taxonomy): Bacteria > bacterium. The sequence continues at coordinate 1,775 of DASZRK010000033.1, read as the reverse complement.
GGCGGGATATTTTCCGGTAGTTCTGGCAATTGGGGTGGGGGTGTGGGCGGTTTCGGCGTTCCTGGTGTGGGGAATGCTGTGGGCGTGGAGGCTCGTTACGCATCGGGCGATCTGTACGCGTTGTGGTGTGAAGGGATTGGTCGTTGGATTTTTGATTTCACTTGCGGCTGATCTGGTGGCACTCCTTCCGCCCGTAGATGCGCTTTTGGAGGGGCCTCAAGAATGGATTTATTGGGTGGTTGCGTATTTGGTGGTGCCGTGGGGCGTTTTTATTTTGATGACGCGGAAGGCGCGGGAGGGTTAGGAGGTGGGATGGGTTTGGTGGGTGGGAATTTTTTGGCGCGAATGTTTTTGCGGCAAGGCAAGTTGTGCGCGCGGAGACTATGGCGAAGCGGGAGCCCCGGCGTTTTCACGGCTTATCCATGACTTGATGATTGATTACCTGTTGGTTTTCTAGAGGTTCCTGGGGTTTGCGGCTTCTGGGTCGGCCGGTTTTTGTTTGCGGGAGCGCTCGCGCGCAGCAAGTGAAACGCGGCGATGAGGCATAGCGCGGCGATGAGGAAGGAGAGTGCGGTCTGGAGAATCAACGCCCGGGGCAATTCGCCGTTGACGTAGTAAAGCAGCCCGCCACCCGCCGGGATCAGGGCAGCGACTCCGAACAGGGCGATGATTGTACCGAGCAACTTGCTCATGGAGCTTTCCGATGGAGACAGAGGAAGGACGCTCGATGACGGCCAGTGCGCGGCGCGAGGGAGCGTTCAACACGATCGCATATTCTATCGACAACAGCACTGCCACGGCACACTGAAGTGTGAACTCCGGACGCGCTGGGTGGATTTCTGTGGCTGAGATGCAGGGGATGGGATACGGTGAGGTCGGGGTGGGAGCGCCGGGAGCGCGTTGAGGCGGTAGGGGGCTGGCTCGTGGATGAAGCGGGTGAGGTGCCTATGGTTCGGATGGGTGTTTGTGTTGCAGGGCTTGTTGTGATGCTGGGCGGATGTTCGGCGGGGCCTGTGGCGAAATTGTCGGGGGCTTCCTAGGTGAAGTGGCAAGGGGTGGTCAGTTTCAAGGTGCCGGGGACGACTGGGCTTGCTGACGTTGACTTCCACTACAGGAGGGACGAAAGCCAAGAGGAGCCGGTGGGAGTCCTGGTGATGTCTGGTTCGGATGGAAGGGCGAACGTTCAGCCGTTTACATATCATCCGGATATCTCTTCGCAGGCTGTGATTCGGATTTATCCGGTGTATTTCGGGGAGCTTGGGGAACTGTTGTGCTCGGAATGGGAGTGGGGTTCGGCGGTGCAATTGGTCGTGTTTCGTCTCAATGCGGATCACACGATCGACATCGTTTTTAATGGAAGAAGCCGGTTTGGCTACCAGATTTTAAACGTCACCGGCGGCAAGAATGACGACATTTGCGAAGGGAATGGATATATGAAGGGGCCCTATTGGATGAAGGTGTATACGTGGGATGGGGGTAAGTTTGTGTTGGGCAAGACGGTTGCGGTTGAGGAGCCTCAGCGGTATTCGATCGATGCAAAGTAGGGGGAAGAAGGATCGGGCATTATTTTGGGGAGAAGCGTGAACTCCGGACGGGGGCGACTTTCCCCCCCCCCCCCACGACGGCACACTGAAGTGTGAACTCCGGACGCGCTGTGGCGGTGACGGGGCGGGTTTATTGGAGGCCGGTGCCTTCGTCGCCTTGGCCGGGGACGTGTTGGAGGGATTGGGATTGGCCGTGGGTCCAGTAGGGGGTGAAGGGTTTGGTGGGGGATT
>DASZRK010000032.1 GCA_035549195.1 bacterium | reverse complement strand
AAGGCGGTCGCTTTCCCTCTGGCCCTTGTATCGGCCCCAGGTCCGAAGGACCAAGGGCTACGCCCTTGCGGGATGGCTGACTTGAAGACTTCTCCGTGCTCTCTGTGCCCTCCGTGGTGAACAGCCTTGGCCGTCCTTGGTCCCCTCCCGCATTCGCCTCTTCGCTTCTTCGCGGTAAAAGCCTTTCGCCTATCTTCGTGGTGGATGCCTCGTCCGCCCGCCAACCTACTTGTGCGTCAACGCCACCACCAGGGCCGTGACCCCGACCAACAGGGCCCCGCCCGCCACCCACTTGGAGCCCAACAGGTCATCCAAGGCGCTTTGGTTCTTCTCATCCCCCGACCGGTCGATCTTGGCGAACTCCTCCTTGAGGACGCTGATGTCCTGGGAATTATCCCGGATATCCTTGCGCATGACCATCAGGTCCTGCTGGAACTCGGTCTCGGTCAGGTTCTTTTCCGCCGCCTTCTTGGCGACCTCCTCCAGCCGGTCGGAGGACTTGCCCAGGTCCGACTGGACATGGTCCAACAGCTTCTTGACCAGCTTCAATTGCTCCTGCTGGTCGCTATCCGAGGTCCTCAGCGAATCATTGGCCTTGCGCAGGTCCTCATTGGAAGTTTGGACCGCGTCGAGTTTCTTCTGGTAGCCCGCTTCCATGTCCGCCAGCTTCTGCCGCAGGTCCTTGAGGTCCCCCCTCATCTGGTCCCAATCCGCCCGGCTCGGGCCGGGGACCGGTGTCGCGGTGGCGGTGGGTTCCGGCGCGGCGGCCTTGGCGGTTTGCGCCGGTGTCGGTTCTTCCTCCGTTTCGTCCGTATCGACGGAAAGCAGGGTGATCATTTTTTCCAGGCGTTTCTCGAAGGTCCAGGCCGAGACCTTCCGCGCCCGGATCGCGCCCGCCTTTTGCTTCACCAGGGTCAGGAGGGCCTGCAGGTCCTGGACCTGGAAGGCCTTGTCCCCCGGTTTGAGGGATGCGAGGTCCACCCCGGAGATCCGGTCATTGGCCTTCAGGAGGGCGTCGGTCACGTCATCGCCGGTCAAAGCCCCGTCCGGAAGGGCGGAGGCCTTCTTGTCCCCCAGGTAGCCCTTTTGGGCCAGGTCCCGCAGGGTCTTCACCTGGTCCGCCGGCGCCGCGTCGGAGGCGTCCTGGGCGAAGGCCGTCAAGGCCAGTTGGGGGCTGAGGGCCAGGATGGCGCAGAACCATCCGGTGGTCAGGATCCGCATCGTTCTTTTCATTGTCGTTTCTCCATGGGCCGGGCCCTTTGACTTTCATAAAGATAGTCCATCACCGAGACCAGGACGAACCCACCGCCCATGATCCCGAACAGGAACTCCATCACGCCTTGGGTCACCTCGTCCCAGACCGCGCCGCAGGCGAAAAAGGCGACCAGGGCCAGTAGTCCCAGGAACCCCCAGGCCCAAAGGTTCACCCGGACATACTCCTCGATCTGGGGGCCGGACCCCTTCACGTTCTTTCGGTCGTCGGACATGGGGCCTCCAGGCCTAGAACTTCGAGCGGGAGCCCGGTTTGACCACCGGGATACCCTGACGGCAAAGGGGACAATCCTTCTCGTCCCAGCTCTCCACTTTCAAGGAGGCCAAAGCCCTCACCGGGACATCGAAGGGATTCGTTCCCCCGCTGCGGTCGATGAGGCACCCCACTCCCACGATCTCGGCCCCCATCCCCCGGGCCACCTGATAGGACTCCTTGACCGATTTCCCGGTGGTGATGATGTCCTCCACCGCGAAAAGGCGCTCCCCCTTCTCCACCGTGAAGCCCCGGCGCAGTTCCATGGCGTCGGTCTCCTTGTTGCGCTCGGTGAACAGGTGCCGGATGCCCAGCGCCCGGGCCAGTTCATGGCCCACGAAGAGCCCGCCCATGGCGGGGGAAAGGATGGCCTGGGGTTTCAGGGGTTCCACCAGCTTCCCCAGGGCCTCGCCCATGACCTGGGCCTTGCGGGGATATTGGAGGACCAGGGCGGATTGAAGATAACGGTCGCTATGGCGGCCGGACGAGAGCCGGAAATGGCCCTTCAACAGGGCCCCGGTCTCTTCATATAGTTTCAGGACTTCCTCGTTCGTCATGATCGAACCTTTCCAGTCATGGACCGCGGAGACGGCTTCCGTCTTTTTCACCACCAAGCCCCTTCGGGGCCACCAAGTTCACCAAGCCGTTCGAAGCAGAATCCTCACCACGGAGCCTCGGAGGTACGGAGCCCATTCGACTCCCTGCGGGCGCTCAGGGTGAAAGCAAGAGTAACAAAGGCGAACATCGGATAGCCACCGATGAAGGGGATGAACACAGATGGAGTCTTGAGGAGGCCATCCCTCCGGGGGTCGATCAGGGGCCAGGGGGAAGGCGGTCGCTTTCCCTCTGGCCCTTGTATCGGCCCCAGGTCCGAAGGACCAAGGGCTA
>DASZRK010000031.1 GCA_035549195.1 bacterium | reverse complement strand
AAGGCGGTCGCTTTCCCTCTGGCCCTTGTATCGGCCCCAGGTCCGAAGGACCAAGGGCTACGCCCTTGCGGGATGGCTGACTTGAAGACTTCTCCGTGCTCTCTGTGCCCTCCGTGGTGAACAGCCTTGGCCGTCCTTGGTGCTCTCCGTGTCTCCGTGGTAAAAGGCCTTCGCCGTCCTTGGTGCCTTTCGTGCGTCGCGAAGCGACCCGTGGTAAAAGCCTTGCCCTTATTTCTTCGTCGGCCAGCGGACCACTTCCAGTTTGACCCGGGCGGTGCCCGCATCCCTCATCCCGATGGCCCGGCCCGCCGTGCGGGACAGGTCGATGATGCGCCCCTTCACGTAGGGGCCCCGGTCGTTGACCCGCACCTCGCAGCTCATGCCGTTGTCCTCGTTGGTGACCCGGACGACGGTCCCCAGAGGGAGCGTCTTGTGGGCGGCGGTCATCTTGTACATGTCATAGACCTCGCCGTTGGCGGTGAGGCGGCCGTTGAAATCCGCCCCGTACCAGGACGCAATCCCCTCCATCTCGCCCTTCCAGGCGTCCGCCCCCAGGTTCTTATAATCCTCCGGTTTGGTGTATTCGGTCTTGCCCGTGGCGGCCCCGCCGCCGCCCCCCGAATGGCCCGGGGAAATGATCCGGGGATAGGGCACGCATCCGGCCATCCCGACCGCCATCACCGCCAAGACGCGGAACGAAAGAAAGTAACCCTGGATCCCTTTTGTTTTCGTCATCTTTCCCGCCCTTTCCTTTTAAGCCGACCTTCCGAAGAAAACACCCTGATGAACCACGAAGCTCACCAAGACCACCCCTCGAACCACAGAGGTCACAGAGGTCCCAGAGTGAGGATCGAAGAAGGAACCCTTCTCAGAACGTATGATCACCCCCAAACCCCTTCGGGGCTCACCAAGGTCACTAAACCGTTCGAAGTAAGGCCTCAAGGCCATCCCGTCCCGGAGCCGATCAGGGGCCAGGGGGAAGGCGGTCGCTTTCCCTCTGGCCCTTGTATCGGCCCCAGGTCCGAAGGACCAAGGGCTACGCCCTTGCGGGATGGCTGACTTGAAGACTTCTCCGTGCTCTCCGTGTCTCCGTGGTGAAAAGCCTTCGCCGTCCTTTGTGCCCTCCGTGGTGAACAGCCTATCCTTCCACGGTTCGAGGTTCAGCCTCAGCCGTTCTCCGTGTTCTCCGTGTCTCCGTGGTGAAAGGCCTTAGCGTCTTGGCGGTAGATCCATCCTTTAATAGTCCCCGGCAAAGCCGCGCCGGCAGGCCCGGCCCCTCATAAATAAAGCCCGTATAGACCTGGACCAGCGACGCACCCGCCTCCATCTTTCGACGGACATCCTCCGGGGTAAAGACCCCGCCCGCGGCCACCAGGGGCACCCGGCCCCGGGTCATTTGGGAAATGGCCGCCAAGACCTGGGTGGAGCGTTCCCGCAAGGGGGCGCCCGAAAGTCCCCCTTCCGGGTAAGTTCCCGCGGGCAGGCCCTGGCGGGAAAGGGTGGTGTTGGTGGCGATCAATCCCCGGCAGCCGGCCGCAAGGGCCGTGGAGACCGCTTCCTTCAAGGGACGCGCCTCCAGGTCCGGGGCCAGCTTCAAAAGCACCGGGGTCTTCCCCGCCCGCCGGACCAGGGCGGTCAAAAGTTTCTTCAAGGGCTTGGCGTCCTGGAGCTTGCGCAGGCCCGGCGTGTTGGGCGAGCTGACGTTGACGGCGATGTAATCGGAAACGGGGAGAAGGGCTTCCAGGGATTCCAGGTAATCCTCCGCCGCGCCTTCCAAGGGCGCCGCCTTGCTCTTCCCGATATTGATCCCCACCGGGCTTAAGGGCCACTTCCCCCGGGCCTTCAAGACCTTGAGTTTTTGGGCCACCACCCTCGCGCCGGGGTTGGGGAATCCCATCCGGTTGATGAGGGCCCGTTGGGCGGGATAGCGGAAGACACGGGGGAGGTCATTGCCCGGCTGGGCCTTGGCGGTGAAGGTGCCCAGTTCGGCGAAACCGAAGCCCAGCCTTTCCCAGGAAAGGACCCGTTCCCCCTTCTTGTCGAGCCCGGCGGCCAGGCCGATGGGGTTGGGGAACTTGAGGCCGAGGACCTTCCGTTCCAACCGGGGGTCCCGGACCCGCCAAAAGGCGCCGCCAAGGGGCAGGAAGGGCTCCAGAAGACCGAGGGCTCCCAAGGCCCCATGATGGGCGGTCTCGGGATCCAGGCGGAAGAGGATGGGTTTGAGGAGTTTGTACAAGGTAAGGTCAGGATAATTCGGGGGGCCGGAAAAATCCACGGCAACGAATCTTCGCCGCCAAGGCCTTACCACGGAGGTACGGGGACAGCGTGCACCCTTTCACCACCAAGCCCCTGCGAGGCTCACTAAGGTCACCAAGCCGTCCGAAACAGAGTCCTCACCACGGAGCCTCGGAGGTACGGAGACAGCATCCGTCTTTCACCACCAAGCCGATCGAAGTGGACGCTCAAGGCCATCCCGTCCTGGAGCCGATCGGAGGGTCCGGGAAAGCGAAGACTTTCCCGACCCTTCGCATCGGCGCCAGGGCCCAAAGGGCCAGGGGCTTTGCCCCTGTGGGATGGCCGCCTTGAAGACTTCTCCGTGCTCTCAGTGCCCTCCGTGGTGAACAGCCTATCCTTCCACGGTTCGAGGTTCAGCCTCAGCCGTTCTCCGTGTCTCCGTGGTGAAAGCCTTGCCTTGCGGTGGCAGCCTCAGCGGATCCCGGCGCTTTTGCGGAACGCCTTCAAGGTCCCCTCCAAGTCGAACTTTCCCCCCCAGATCCCCGGGCCTTCGGCCGAGAGGAAATGTTCCACCTGACGGGCGAACTGGAACTGGGCCGCCGAGCGAGGGCTGGCCTTGACCGCCCTTCCCCAGATCCGGACCAGGTCCAGGGCGGGCACCTTTTGGGCCTTGAAGACCGCGGCCATGTCCCGGACATCGGGTTCCAGGAACCGGGTCATCTTGCCGATGGACCAATAGGCCGGAGCCAGGACGCGCACGTCCAGTTTCCCGAATTTCTTGTAGGGCTTGGCGTGCCTTTGATAATCCAGCAGGGTGATCTGGCCCCAACGGTCGATGTCCTCGCCGTAATTGACGGCCAGTCCGGTCAGGAGCTTGTTGCGGTCGATGGCCTTTTCCAGCTCGGCCCAGGCGGCCCCGCCGCCGGGCGCCTGGACCCCGAAGTCGATGTCCAGGCTCGGCCGCACATTGCCCATCAGGGACCCTGCCGCCGCCCCGGTCAAATAGACGACCGCCTCCCGCCGGAAATCCCTGGCCAGGCCCTTGAAGAAGCGGTCCACCTGTTTGGGGTTCATGGCCGCCCCGCCTTTTCCGCGATCCGCTCGGCCAGGCTCTGGATCTCCCGGCCGTCATGGGAGGCCGCCAAGCGCAGCCATGCCTGCCGCGCCCGGCGCTCCGAGGACCGTCCCGGCGCCTTCTTGTTCCCGGAGGCCGCGAGACGGGGCCGCACCAGGGGGACCAATTGGGCCGCCAGCTGGGCGTCCCGGGCGGCGGGGGCGGTGCCCTTCACCACCGAATCGGCCACCTTTTCCAGGCGCTCCCGCGACAGGGGCGGGGCCTTCTCCACCGGTCCGATCCCGTCGGCCAGGATCCCCGGACGGATGCCCAAGGCCTGGGCCAGGGCCCGGAGCGTGCGCAGGGATACTTCCCTTTCCCCCCGCTCGATGTCCGAGAGGTTGGGTTGGGGCATCCCGGCCTTTTGGGCCAGGGCCTTTTGGCTGAGGTGGAGGTGGTTCCTCCAGAGGAGGACGCAGGTGCCGAATGGAAGCATGAAGGAATTATAGTATTTATACTATATTTCGTCAATTACGCCGTGAACGGCCTGCCTTCCACGGTTCCAGGTTATGGTGAGGTACGGAGCCCATTCGACTCCCTGCGGTCGCTCAGGGTGAAACCGAAGAGCAACAAAGGCGAACCTCGGATAGCCACCGATGAAGGGGATGAACACAGATGGAGTCTTGAGGCAGGCCATCCCTCCGGGGGTCGATCAGGGGCCAGGGGGAAGGCGGTCGCTTTCCCTCTGGCCCTTGTATCGGCCCCAGGTCCGAAGGACCAAGGGCTACGCCCTTGCGGGATAGCCGCCTTGAAGACTTCTCCGTGCTCTCTGTGCCCTCTGTGGTGAACAGCTCATCCTTCCACGGTTCCAGGTTATGGTGCTGACCGGTATTCGCCCCTTCGCTTCTTCGCGGTGAATGCCTCAGCCATTCTCCGAGTTCTCCGTGGTGAACAGCCTGTCCATCCCCGGTTCCAGGTCTTGTTTCCTAACCGACCTTCGCCGCCAGCCGCTTCCCCCACCGATTGGACGGGACCTCCAAATAGCGGTGACTGCATTCGGCCAAAAAGAGGGTCGCCAGTCCGCCCAGCGATGCCCGGACCCAAAGGTTCCAGGAATGGGGGAGGAAATAGACCGCCGAAAGCAGGATGACCAGGTGGATCAGGTAGAAGCTATAGGAGACCCGGCCCAGCCACAGGAGCGGCCTGTGCAGAAGGAAAGCCTGCATCCGTTCGGAGGACAACGCCAGGACGATCAAGGCGCCCGCGGCCAGGCCCGTCAAAAGGTCCGTCAGGTGGATCATGGGGTTCGGCGTGCCCAAAAGGCCATAAAGACCCGGGAATTCCCAGGCCAATACATAAAGGTTCAGGGCCAAGACCAGCAAGGCGATCTTCCCCCAGCGGCCCCACTTGTCCACCAGGGCCACCAGGCCGGCCCGTTCCTTGGCGATCCAAGAGCCCATGAAAAAATAAAGGCCGTAGTTGATCGTGGCGGACACCTTCATGAGATGGGGTTCCTGGAGGTGGTAAACGGAAAAAAAGAAAAGGACCACTCCGCCCAGGAACCACCCCGGATGGGCCCGCCGAACGACCCAGCAGATCAAGGGGATGAGGACCGAGATCCGGATCTCGTAGACCAGGGACCAGGCGGGCGAATTCAGGTTGGTGAAATCCCCCCGCATGAGGATCAACCGGAGATATTCCGGTCCATCCACCGCGCGGCCCCACTTCCCGCTCCATTCCTCGCTCAGCCCCTCCAGGGGATGGAGGGGAAGGCTCCATCGAAGCAGAAGGGTGGAAATGAGGGTCACCGCCAGATAGGGCCAATAAATGCGGAAGATCCTCCGGATCACGAAGGACAGGACGGGAACGGCCCGGTCCTCGAAGAAGGGCAAGGACAGGACGAAACCGCTGAGGACGAAAAAGAACAGGACCGCTTCCCCTCCCGACCAGAAAAGGTGCAGGGGGGAATAGGCCATCCATTTCACGACCCCCTCGGGCAGGTCGGCCCTCGAACCGGGCCCATCGAAAGCGGGGTGTATGTGCAGGAAATGGGAAATGAAGACTTGGAGCGCGGCCAGGCCCCGCATGGAATCCAGGTAGTCGATCCGGCCCGATCCAGGCGAAGTCCTCGTCAAGGGTGGTCTCCAGGTGCTTGGTGGCCCTCACCTTAGCATCTGGCCAGTGGCTTTACCATTGAGCCAGAAAGGGGAAAGCCCTTACCACCGAGGGATGAGACAGCGTGCGTCTTTTTCACCACCAAGCCCCTTCGGGGCTCACCAAGTTCACCAAGCCGCTCGAAGCAGAGTCCTCACCACGGAGCCTCGGAGGTACGGAGCCCATTCGACTCCCTGCGGGCGCTCAGGGTGAAAGCAAGAGTAACAAAGGCGAACCTCGGATAGCCACCGATGAAGGGGATGAACACAGATGGAGTCTTGAGGCAGGCCATCCCTCCGGGGGTCGATCAGGGGCCAGGGGGAAGGCGGTCGCTTTCCCGCTGGCCCTTGTATCGGCCCCAGGTCCGAAGGACCAAGGGCTACGCCCTTGCGGGATGGCCGGCGTGAAGTCTTCTCCGAGTTCTCCGTGTCTCCGTGGTAAAAGGCTTTGGGCCGTCCTTTGGGGGCCTGGCGCCGTTCATCCGTTCACGGTTCGTCCCTACGATGGTCTCGTAGGGACGATCTGCGGGGCCGGCCAGTTCTCTATGCCCAAGCAAGCCAAACCCACCCGGGCCAAGCTTCCCCACAGCTTCACATATTCGACCCAGATGACCGAATGGCGCCACCAACCCGGCGGCGCCGGAGGATCAGCGACCGGAATGACCTGGATCCCCGTGCCCAGGAAATAGAGCCGGGTCAGGAAATAAGCCCGGGGCAGGTGGTACCAAGGAAGGACCAATTCGGCGGTCTTCACCCCCGCCTCTTTCAACATGGGCTTGAGGTATCGGGCGTTCTGGTCGGTGGTCCTAGCCTTGGTCTCGGTCAGGATCCTGAACCCAGCCCGTTTTGGAACCGTTTTTCGGAGCCTTGCCTCGTCCAGATCCCAACCTGACGTCACTAAAAGCGTTGCTTCGTCCATAGTGGCATGACGAAAACCAACTCCCACTCTTTCCGGTTCGCCTGTATAGACCAATACCGCTTCGACTTTATCTGAAGCAATCGTCGAGGTGACCAGACACCAATAGAAGAGCCCCTGGCCCACGAAAAAAAACATGAAGAAAAGAAGGAAAAACCATCTCAAAGAACGATTGCAAGGAGGGAGAATCAAGAGGGGCCTAACGAAAAGGACCAAACCATCCCGGCCCTGAATCCAAAAGTGGACAAAGGACCCTGCCAGGGAGGGCCAAAAAGGTCGTACTGAAGACCGGTATCAAGTCCAAGATCGTTGGCTAAGGAAAAGACGGTTCCCACAGCGACCTGTTGGGTGAAATAAACGGTCCCTGGATCCGTCTTCCAGCCAAATTCTTGGGCCGCGTAATCCGGCCAATAATTCTCAAAAACACCACCGATATAGGGTGACACCCCCATGCCCATCTGAAAATAGGGTTCCCCCCAAAAACCCCTGGGGAAAGGACAAGCCCGGCCGATCAAGTCCAACCAAACCGTCTTGAGGTCCTGCTTCCCTGTCGGCGCGATGAATTCCACCATCCCACCGTCCAATCCGATGGAGAAAGGGCCGTCTCCCCGGTACATCGCCGAAGCTCCCATACCCCATCCATGATCCGCCCCGGAGGGCATGCTCATACCGGGCCAGGCCGCGAGACCGCCGATTGTGATCAAAAACCGGTCACCCGCCCAATTCGGACAAGGGGCAAAGACCAAAAGAAACAAAATGGGATGGCGAAAAGCCCTGAAGATCCGTTCCACTAACCCCTCAATTGTCCGGAAGCCTTTTCCCTCAAAAAATCCGAATAGGTGCGCCGTAATCCTTCTTCCAATCGGATCTTCGCGCCCCATCCCAAACCATTCAATTTGGAAACATCCAAGAGCTTCCTCGGGGTCCCATTGGGTTTCGAACTGTCCCATTTCACCGAACCGCGATAACCCGTCACCTCCGCGACCTTTCCGGCCAATTCCTTGATGGAAACATCGGTCCCGGTGCCGACATTCACCCAATCCGGCGGATCCTTGAGCCCCAAGAGAAAAGCGCAGGCATCGGCCAGGTCGTCCACATGGAGGAACTCACGCTTCGGGGACCCGGTCCCCCAAAGGGTCACCTCGGCCTTTCCCGCCTCTTTCGCCTCATGGAACCTGCGGATCAAGGCCGGGAGGACATGGGAATTTTGCAGGTCGTAATTGTCCCCGGGGCCGTAAAGGTTGGTGGGCATGGCCGAGTGGTAGAGAACGCCGTGTTGTTTGCGGAATGCCTGGCAAAGCTTGAGCCCGGCGATCTTGGCGATGGCGTAGGCCTCATTGGTGGGTTCGAGGGGCCCGGTCAAAAGACAATCCTCCGGCATGGGTTGGGGGGCCATTTTCGGGTAAATGCAGGAAGAACCAAGGAACAGGAGCCGTCGGACCCCAGCCACGAAGGCCCCGTCGATGCAGTTGGAGGCAATGGCCAGGTTCCGGAAAAGGAACTCGGCCGGGTAGGTCGAATTGGCCAGGATCCCGCCGACCTTGGCGGCGGCCACGATGACCGCGTCCGGCTTCTCCTTTTTAAGGAAGGCCAGGGTCTCATCCTGGCCCAGGAGGTCCAGTTCCTTCCGCTCCCGCAGGACCAGTTCGACCCCAGGTTCCCCTTGGAACCGGCGCACTAGAGCCGACCCCACCATCCCCTTGTGCCCGGCGATGAACAGCTTCATTTCAGGAATCTCTCTTCTTTTCCCGCCGGGCTAGCTCAACATCGTGGTCCACCATCCGGCGGATGAGGGCCTCGAACGGGGTTTGGTGGCGCCAGCCCAAAAGCCGGCGGGCCTTGGAAGCGTCCCCCCTTAGGAAATCCACCTCCGTCGGCCGCAGATAACGCGGGTCGAATTTGACGTGCTTTTTCCAGGAAAGACCCGCGTAGTCGAAGGCCACTTCCAAGAGTTCCTTGATGGAATGGCTTTCGCCGGTGGCGACCACGAAATCGTCCCCCTTCGGCCTTTGGAGCATCGACCACATGGCCCGGACGAATTCCTTGGCGTCCCCCCAGTCCCTTTTGGCTTCCAGGTTCCCCAGGAACAGTTCCTTTTGAAGCCCCAACTTGATCCGACCCACCGCCCGGGTCACCTTGCGGGTGACGAAGGTCTCGCCCCGGCGCTCGCTCTCGTGATTGAAAAGGATCCCGTTGGAGATGTGGAGCCCGTAGGCCTCCCGGTAGTTCTTGGCCGCCCAAAAGGAATAAAGCTTGGCGACCCCATAAGGACTGCGAGGATAGAAGGGGCTCTCTTCGTTGTAGCCCTTCTTGGGACAGTCCAGGCCCCCGTAAAGCTCCGAACTGCTCGCCTGGTAAAAGCGGGCTTGGGGGCAGGCCGCCCGCATGGCCTCCAGGAGTTTGATGGTCCCCAACCCGGTCACTTCGCCGGTGTATTCGGGCTGGTCGAAGGAGACGCGGACGTGGCTTTGGGCGCCCAGGTTGTAGATCTCAGCAGGTTCGATCTGTTTTAGAAGTTTGAAAAGTCCGGAGGAGTCGGTCAGGTCGCCGTAATGGAGGAAGAACCTACGTTTCGTTTCGTGAGGGTCCTGGTAGATGTGGTCCACCCGGGCCGTATTAAAGGAAGAAGACCGACGGACCATACCGTGGACTTCATAACCCTTTTCCAACAAGAGGTCCGCGAGCCAGGACCCATCCTGCCCGGTGACCCCGGTAATAAAGGCTCTTTTAGGATGTTTTTGGGTCTTCATAGGTCCCTTTCGCGGGGCCATCCTAACACCCACCGTCCCCAAGGACCAACCGCCTCATTGAATCTAAAAAAGGGCGCGGAATTCACCGGGAAAACCCTTCTCACCCGGCCGTCGTCTACCGACGGATCAACTTCTCACTCCTGACTCTCCACTCATCATTTCCTTGAGTTCCCTTTCCCAGCCGTCCACGACGGCCTTCTTGGAGAACCTCTCCTGGTAGACCTGGTGGCAATGACGGAAAAGTTGCTGTTTCCGCGTTTCATCGGCCGCGAAGGCCATAAGACCCTCCGCTAACTCGTCCACATGGCCAGGCGTCAACACCCAACCCAGACCATATTCCCGGACCCAACGGGCAATGGAAGAAGTTTCATCGCCCTCGAAAAGGATGGGCCGTCCAGCCGCCAGGGCCCCGAAAAATTTGGAAGGGACCGCCACCCCTGTATAGGAAGATTTCAGGGAAACCACATGGATGTCGGGGGCGGAGAGCCTGGCCTTCAAGCGATCGGCGGGAGCGAACGGGACGGAATGGATATTGGTATCTTCCGCCGTGACCAAGGCCATCAGATCCCCGACCCGTTGTCCCCTGGCACTGAAAACAAGCGCAGCTTTCACCTTCAGTTTCCGGGCCAACGCAACGGTCGATTCGAATTCATGGGGCCGGCTCAGATTGCCCGAATAAAGAAGGCCCAATGAAGCCTCTCCAAAAAGGGCCCGTCTCTCTTCCTTATCGATGGGCAATGGGTCCTTCGGCTCCTCCAAGGCCCAAGGACTCAACGTCACGAATTTACGGATCGGATATCGAGCCAATCGTTCCCTCATGCAGGGTCCCAGGTCGGCCACCAGGTCGAAGGCACGGTAAGCGGGTTTCAGGACCCTCTCCAGAAGACCCACGACAAAACCCTTTTCCGAGACCATACCCTCGGCCACTGCGTAATCCGGGTAAAGGTCAAAACACCAATGGATGAGCTTGATTTTGGGCCAGCGGAGCTTGAGGAATGGGGCAAGAAGGACGGCAAAAATAGGGTCTGTGCCGAGAATGACAACATCCGGGGCCTGTGTGAAGAGTGCCCGCCAGAGCCAGGCCTTTTCCATCCAAAGCGCGTTGAAGATCCGACCGAGAAATCGGTGTTGGTTGAAATTGGGCCGCCAAATGCGCCTGATCTTCACGCCTTCAATGACTTCTGGTTTGGCGGGGTATTTTTCAGCCCTTCGGTGGCAACTCCGGTTGGAGGGCCAAACTTCCACCTCAAAACCCCGTTGGACTAGCCCCGCCCCCAGACCCGTGAATTGCTGGGCACCAGCCACATCATCCGGGTAATAAAACTGATAGAGGAGAAGTATTTTCATCTCCCATATCGCTTAAGCCACTTAACGGTCTCATCAACCCCCTCATCTATTGAAAAAGGCAATTGACCCGTCAGTTCTTTAATTGCATCCAACGGAAGAGTGGCAGTATTAGCCATCATATTTTTCAAACGAAAGGAAGTGATCGGTGGATTTTTCACTCCCAATAGCTTTAATAAATCTCCTGTTACGGCCGCCAGACGCACCAAAAACATCGGTACAGTCTTCACTCTGCGACCTCTCGATTTCATAGAAATGGTATTTGCCCATTGGCGGATATGATAATTTTCATAATCTGCCAAATAGAAAGTCTTCTTGTGGATTTTTTCAACTGGAGCTTCTAGTAGTTTTTGAATTTGGTAAGCCGCGTTGCCCACATACCCATAAGAACGCGGGGGGTCTAAATTTCCGGGATGAAAATAATAACCACCGGCAACCGTCTTGAAAAAACGCCCATAAGGATTATAGCTCGCGTCGGACCAGGGCCCCCAGATAGACGAGGGGCGAATGATGCACCATTCAAAATCAGTTTCCGCTTCGGCCCGAACGATCTTTTCGCCAATTACTTTGCTTTGCCCGTAAAGACTGTCAGGTCGATAATCCAATTCATTTTTCGGAGTTTCTCCATTCGGGATCACCAATTTTGTCGATGCAAAGATGCAACGTTGGGTGCATTTCGCTTTTCGCATCGCAGCAATAAGATTCTCGACCCCTTTGATGTTAACTTCATAACCTCGGATGTCTTTTTTCTCATCAAGGTCAGCTCTCGCGGCCAAATGAACAATATGGGTCGGTTTATACTCAAGAATCACAACGCACAATTTTTCTAAATCAAGAATGCTTACATTTTTAAATAGATTTTTGTGTTCTTTGATCCTTGGGGGAGAAACATCGACACTCAATACTTCATAACCCACCCTTAAAAAGTGTTGGACAAGATTAGTACCAATAAATCCAGAGCCACCCGTAATTAAAACTTTCATTTTCCGAGCATTTTCCCAGAGTTGCCGAGAGACACTTTATTTTTCTTTTCGGCTTTTCCGTATTTGAATAGTCGGGGGCGGTTCTTTCATTGGGCGGTCCGGTCGTACAATTCTTTTACGAATGAATCGAACAGGATTCCCGGCAACAACCGACCAAGGTTTAACATCCTTGTATACAGACGACCTTGATCCGACAACCGCCCCCTCACCAATGGTCACCCCAAGGCCGACATAAACATCAGCGCACACCCAAGCATAATCGCCGATTGTAATCGGGCCTAAAATCATGGTCATTGGCAGGACTTCATAATCATGACTCGCAGAACATAGATATGAGTATTGGGAAACTCTCGAATGGATCCCCAATTTAATAGGCGCTTGACAATAACAATCAACATCGTCAGAAAGAACGCTGAAGTCGTTCATCGTAAGATTCCACGGAGCCCAAATTCGGCAGCTTGGGTAAACCTCACAATTTGATCCTATTTTCGCCCCGAATATCCTCAACAGAAATACACGCCAACCATGAAAGCCTACCCTTGGCGTCGGTCGGAACAATAGTAACCATACCAGCGCCCATAGGCCACGCACCGATTTATTGAGCAATCCATAAGGACTTCTCATCTTTCCAATATCTTGGGCCACCTTTTGATCGCCAGGAACCATTTTGTCCATTCGTTTTTCTGTCATTTCCTCAAAACAAACTCCGGTGCAGCCCCACCACCCAGGACCCATTCGTACAAAAGTTTCATTTTTTTACCAACTGATTCCCAGGTGTATTTCTCCTCAACCAGTTTTCTACCCCGAATTCCCATTTCCATTCTTTCCGAAGCGGTTGTTTCAAAAACTTCCCTCAGGGTCTTAGTTAACGCTTCAACCCCAATTGGGATCCACCACCCACACTTCCTTGTAACCAATTCCTCCCAGGGAGCACCATATGTGCAAACAACCGGAAGACCGCATGCCAAAGCTTCGGGGACAACATTTCCAAAGTTTTCACTTAATGTCGGCAGAATAAAAACATCAGATGTCCTATAAATCTCCCACAAACGCTCCCCAAAAATAGGTCCCTCAAATATAAAATCGTCAGCCAAGCCTTTTTCTATCAATGCCCGCTCAACTTCTTTACGGTGCCCACCTTCATCTGGACCAACAAGCCGCATTCTCCAACCTTTTGGCCGTATTCGTGACCAAGCTTCCACCAGATTCAACAGACCCTTTTTGGGATGAATGCGGGATACAAAAAGAGCCGTTTTCCCGTCCTTCAATTTCGGAATCATTTGATCAATAACCGGCAAATGAATCCCATTTGGAATAACTGCCAACCGACCTTTGAACCCAAGTTTTTTAAACTCTTCAACTTCTCCTTGCGAGGTCATATGAACAATCGCAGCATCCATTACATCTTTTTTTAAGTAAAGCTGCCAAGCAATCCGTTTTTTCAAGGGTTTAAAATTGTAGCACCAAATTGTGAGCATTCCGTGGGGCGTGATAATGCAAGGCTTTTTATATTTTCTAGCGACAACAGAAGCCGAATGATTGGCCGGAAGCCATACTCCGTGGTTATGAATCAAATCCACCTTGCGTTCCAATAGCAATTTTTCCAATGCAGATTTAAATTTAGGCGCAAGCTTTAGACCAAGTCCTCTTTCCATAAAGGGGGGAACGAATAATATTTCAAATTCTTTTTTGGATAAATATTCTGTAATTGCCTCATTCTCTCGTCGAACAGATACAAGAATATTCTTGAATCCTTCCCTTTCCATACAACCGATCCATGCGGGAACCGTGTATGAAAGCCCTCCCCCATTTCGCGAGAGAGAGCTAACTGTCCCAAGAACAGTTAACACTTTATGAATCGCCTTACAAAATTTAATTTCATGTTTCTTGCCAGTTCATCCGTAAAATAGCGTCCGATCTGCACCAAATAAAAATAACTATAAAAGCAGTAACATTCGACTAAAGAATTATCCTTAAAATCGCTTCGGTAAATTATCGTTTCTCAAACTGGACAACCTTACTCGCCTTTTTTATAACCATCAATAAGCGCCCTAACTCGCTTAATATAAAAATCAGGTTCTAAAAACCCACCAGTTTCCCTTGCATAATCGGACATCTTTGCTAATGAATCGCCCTCATTATCATCCCAAAACCCAAAGATCATTAGATTAGGCTTCTGAGGAGCCGCCATCTCCCATTCCCTTTTCAGAAAATATCCTTCGTCATCACCTGTCGTTCCATCAACGTATTTCCAACGCTCTCCTGAGATCTTGTCCAATATTCCATTTTGGGGGCCCCAGTGGCCCGGAGGGGCCTTGATACCTGGAAGCACCCTCGAAATGGTGAAATTTTTGAATTTCCATGTATTGCTGGCAGGTGGATTTTTACTTCCATACATCCAATCCCCTATAAAGCTTTCTTTGGCATCCGCCACCATCAGGAGGCGTTCATCATTTTCCGAAAGTTTGAACCATTGATTTTCAATGACTAAAAATGGAGTTATGCCAAAATCTTTTTGGAATTTTTCTTTAAGGGATTGAAAAGCGTATCCAGCTTTTTCGAAAGAACTTATATCAAACTTATTAGGGGCATAAATCCATATGATGGGGCGCCCACCTTGTTCGGGACTCAAACCAGTGTCAGTTAACCAATGTTTCCGAGAGCCAGAATCGTCCAATCCTGAAAAAAATGGCCAGATCACTCTTTTATAATAATATTCCAGAACATTTTCAGGAGTCATGGGCATCGGTCCGATTACATGCCGAGGATCCTTCCCTTGCCCCGGTTTAAAATAAATATATTTGCACCATTCATCTGTATTTCCATAAGTTCCCTTCAAACGATCCCAGTTATACATCAAATAAGGGCCAGGAGTATCTACGAAGAGGCCAACCTTGATTGGGAGGTCATATTTTTTGAAAAGAAGTTTAAGGGCCGCAGCCTTGAATTCCGGGTTATTAGGACAATAATTCACTTCAACTTTACAGCGGGCACACTTAACACAATCTCGAGGTTTAACCTCCCCGAAACAATCAAGAGCCACAAAATCGAACCCAGCTTCAATCATTTGCCTTAGTTGAAAGATCCACCATTCCTCGGTCGCACTATCCGGTTGTTTTCCAATCAACTCCCTCCGATCATCGCTTTGAAAAACCGGTTTTCCATCCGGGCCAATGAACCTGTAGACTTGATTTTTATAATATTTGCTCCCGTCAACATCTTGATAGACATGACCATCCGTGAAGTTTGGCGATCCGGAGAATTGTCTAAAACTGGCGAAGGTGCCAAACCGTGTCCCAGGATATTTCTCAGAAGCAAAGCCATGTAATTGGAGCAAAAATAAAAAGTGAATTATCAGCAGTTTCACCCTACTCATCTTAAGAAAACCCTTTGCATTCTCACGATCCATCCTACGACCCATAAGACAAGACCAGCAAAAAGACAGTTATAGAGAGGAAAATTGAAACCCGTAAGCCAGGTTCCGCGGATTAAAAAATAACCCCAATCTAAAAACAAAATAGCCGAGGTTATATGAATGATATTAAACCCCTGCTTTATTTCCCGCTCCACGAACGAGAATATTTTTCCCATCAGAAATGAAAATATTAGAATCCCAAATATTCCGCCGTTATAAATCGCTTCGCCCACGACACCCCCGGAAAAACCGTAACTATATTGCCCTTCTAACGGCGCCCCCATCATTTCATGGGCTAATATTCTTCCAAAGTCATAAGGCTTATTACCCCATACTAATCTGGGAACGGGGTTAACCAACTGAGCATAAATACCCTGAAAATAATTCGGCTCTAATAAATAATTGTCCATTAAATAACTAATAGCACCATTACACTTGATCGAGTAGTCTTCAGCGATCATCCTTTCACTCTTTTCTAAAAAAAGTGTCTCCTCCACGGAATCGACGACATCGCCTATTGAATAGAATTTTTGTGTTCGAAAGACAGTCAAAAATAACGCACCAGTTAGCACGAGAGAAAGAAGAAGGATGTAAAAAGCTTTGTTTTTGGCCAGTACATGGAGACCAAATCTAAATTCAACAAAAACATCTACGATCAAAATACAAAAAAGCACAGCCACCAGATAACCACGCGTACCCGTCGAAAATTTTGTCAGCAAAACAAGAATGAATAAAATTACCCAAATAAGTTTCGTGAACTTATTTCCATTCGTGTGGAACCAAACCCTTCCAATAGCTAGACCCCAAACTGGGAACAAATTGAAAGCTTCAATAAAACTTTTAAGCGCATTTGTATTTTGATAATAATCGATATCAATATGCGTTCTGAACTTTAGTAATATTTCAGCCGGACTAAGTCCTAGGATAAAAAGATTTGTGAAATTCAAGAGAGAGAAAATAATGCAAACGAGGAGGAAAATATTCTGGGCCTTCGAATCCGACAAAAACCGGGGGTTTGCCCCTTCCAATCCATGAATTTTGATTTCTTTTTTACCTAGTCCCAATAAAATAAAAAAAGTGGAGACCAGCAGAGAGACTCCAACATTCACTTCATTCCGATCTGGAATCGACGAAAAAGAAATAATGATCGCCAATCCTACGACCAACCTGGGGTTCAAAAAATAACGCAGACCTTCCCTTGAAAAACCGACAATGATCAAAAAAAACCAAAATAATGAGTTGAGAATTATCAGCGCCATCTCACTTTCCGTCCTTATTTCCCAGGAGCCACCCAAGCCGTAAGATCACGCCCCAGTATTTTGGATAAAAGCTTTACATCCTCGAAATAATACGCCTTTAATTTCTCTTCCACGTCCAGGCTTATCTTTTTCCTCTTATTTTTTTTCGCATACAAGAACGAAAATTTATTCAGCAATCCAAATTCAGGAGTGCCAAATTTTGCGTGCATGTACAACTTGAAGTCAATCAATCTGGCGAAAACTCTCTGCAAATGGACGTTACTAATCGACCTATTTTCATTGATGATTGAAAACTCTATTCTCCCATCGAGCGGAACTTCTAAAAAACGTAATACATCTTCATAAATCTCTTTTGTCCTGTTCTGAAAATCATCAAAAACTATCACCATGACCTTCCTTGCATTTACATTTCCCAACATATATTCCAATTGTTTGCCCAATAACCCCCATTCTGCGTATTGAAACCTTTTCGTCTCGAACACAAATTTGGAAAGATCTTGTCTTTCTTCTTGCAAATCCCAAGCCTCAACAAAATCTAAAATTGTCTCTCCTCCTGCATACAAATGCTGAGAATGCAATGACTGAACTAACTCGATCGGGTTTCGGACCATCACAATAAATTTTGATTCAGGATTGAACTCAAGAATAGCTTTTACCGCCACTTTGGAATACAGATACGTTGTCGAAGCCTCTCCAATCGCCGTGTGAATATTCTTATTAACATTCGAAAAAAGTTTTAAATAAGTCTTTTCCTCCATCTGAACCTTCTTTTTTAAATCAAAATCAAAATAATAAGGCTCTTTTGGACTACTCATAAACACATTAGGATGGTTTCTTAGATACTCACTCAGTGCTGTCGTTCCGCATTTGGGTGCGCCAACAATAAAAAAGTTCGGCTTAACCATTGTTTGACCCTCGAAAAATTTCGGGAACTGTCCAGATCTCCAATTTCTCATGCACTAGGTAGACTGCGATCAAGTTGGTGGCCGCCACACCCAAGGAAGTCGCGATGGCGGCACCCATG
Source organism: bacterium (assembly GCA_035549195.1). NCBI lineage: Bacteria > bacterium. The sequence goes on along the minus strand of DASZRK010000031.1, from coordinate 13,655 downwards.
GTTCCAAAGGGTGGTATCAACACCAAGTTCAGGACCAAACAAAGTAAAGCGATGAAAACCGCCCGGTTCTGGATCAGCTTTTCATGGCCGCTCATGATCAAGAGGTACCCAACCGATCCCGTCGCCACGTTCACGAATTGGCCGATCGCCATAATGGCCAAAAGCCAAGCCCCGGACCTAAAATCGGGACCGAACAATCCCATGATAAAACCCGGGAAGATCAAAAAGACAGCCAGGATGGGCCCTGCCAGAAGGGTCATGAGCCTGGCGCTCTGACGGGCCGCATGGTCCAGGTCCTTCATTTTCTTCTTCTTGTAGAGTTCGGCGAACTTGGGTGCCGAGATGCTGTTCACCGCTGAAAGAATGACACTGACCGCCATGGAGACCCGCAGGGCTGTTCCAAAGACCCCGACCTCGGCCTTGGTCGCCCAGATCCCCAGGAAGAACATCGACATCCACTGGGTCAGCGTTTCAAAGACCGTGGTGATGAAAAGGGGCCTTCCGCTCTCGATCAAATGCTTGTTCTTGAACTTGGGGATCACTTCCACCAAGCGAGGGGTGGCCGCCCGCCAAAGGAAATAGCCCAAAAGGGCCGTCAGGACCGTCGCCAGGAGATAGACCAGGGCCGCCTCCTGGGCTTCGCTTTTAAGCCATAAGACCAACCCAAGACAGGTCAGGGCCGGCAGGGCCACATTGGTGACCAGCACCGAATCCTTGATCCGCTTCAGTCCTTTCAAGGCCTCTGCCTGGAGGGTCAGGAACGACATGGGCGCGATGGCCAAGGCCATCCAACGCAAGGGCCCTGTCAATTCGGGCTTGTGGAAGACCTTCTCGGCGATGGGTCCTGCGGCCAGGAATACGACCAGGGAAAGGGCCCCGGAAGCCAGCAGGGCCAGGGCCATGCCCTTTTGATAGACCCCTTTGACCGAGGCCCAGTTGCGGACAGCCGCCCCTGCGGCGATGAACCGTAGCAGGGTATTGTCCAACCCCAACTTCCCCACCACCGTCCCCAGGGTCAGGACCGTCAAGGCCAGGTAATAGAGCCCCGCGCCATCCGCCCCGCAACGGCGGGCCAGGATCCAATTGAATAAGAAGGCCAACCCCGCCCCAAGGACCCGCAAGACCAGGGAAATGGCGGCCCCATAGAGGATCTCCCCCAAATGACCTTCCATATGGCCTTTGAGAATGGGGGTATTCTTCAGCAGGCGTTCCAGGGTTTTTTCCATCAAACCGTCCCCATCTCCTGCAACCCTCTCAAGAACCCGGGGTTCCCCACCCAGAAAGCGGGGTTATGAAGGTCCGGCTTGTTGTAGCCCAGGGGCTCGGTCGTACCCCACCGGCATACCGCCCCACCCGCCTGCTCGGCCACCGTCTGCCCGGCCGCCGTGTCCCATTCCATGGTGGGTCCCAGCCGGGGGTAGAGATCGGCCTTTCCCTCGGCCACCCGGCAGAACTTCAAGGAACTCCCCGCCGAGACAGATTCGACCTGGTAGGCCGGTCCCAGACCCTTGAGGAAGCTTTCGGTTTCCGAGGACCTATGGGAGCGGCTGGCGACCACGCGTAATGGCCCGTCCGTCTTTGGCGGATCGGCCAAATACAGTTTTTTTGAATCCCGCTGTAATTCCCCTGACCCCGCCCTGAGGCTCTCGAAGGGCCCCTCGCTCCTATAGGCCCCCACCCCTTCGGCCGCGTAATAAAGGACCTTCAAGGCCGGGGCATAGACCACCCCCAAGACCGGCTTACCCGACCGGATGAGGGCGATATTGACCGTGAACTCGCCGTTCCTGTTCAGGAACTCCTTGGTGCCGTCCAGGGGATCCACCAGCCAATAAGCCTCCCACCCCTTCCGTGCCTCATAAGGGATGTCCTTCCCTTCCTCGCTAAGGAACGGCAGGCCGGTGGGGGCGAGTGCCTTTTGAATGACCTCATGGGCCAGCCGGTCGGCCTGGGTGACGGGGCTCTTGTCCGCCTTGAATTCGACCCCGCATTCCCCCTCATAGACGCAAAGGATCTCCCGCCCCGCTTCCAGGGCGGCCTCCAAAGCGGGAAGAAGAAGTGCTGGAAGATCGAGGGCGGAGCCGGTGGAACGGTTCAATTCAACTTGGCCTGGTGACCGTGCCTTTTGCGCAAATGGTGGCCGCTGGTCTTGTGGTGGGGCAGACGGTGGATCATGGCATGGTTCAGGTTCGGCTGGCCTTCGCCCAGTTTCATGCAGGTCTCCACCGACTCCTTCATGAAACCGCTCATCAGGACCCGGTATTCCATGTCCAGTTCATCGGCGTGCAAGTGGGAGTCGAAGATCCAAAAGGCCTCTCCCCGCCCCCCGGGCACTTCGTAAAAGTCGAACACTTCCCCGCTGAGGGACCCCGCTTGCGCCGTCAGGAATTCCTCGGCCTTGGAATGGACGGAGTCGTCGTTCTGGAAAAAATATTCCAAGCCCCCCTTCCCGCGGACATCCGGCGCGATCCTCAGCCGGAAACAACGCACCCCCAGTTCCCGGCAGGCCTGGCCCACCAGGGCCAAGACCTCTTCCCGATCATGGGTCAACCCCAGCTTGACCCGTTGCATGGCGATGAAATGGTTGGCGATCTGGTAATGGGGCCGGGCCTTGATGCCCCGCATCCGAAAGACGTCCAGGATGCCGGTGCGGGGGCCCAAATAGGCCAGGAGCATGGACAGGGGCAACAGGAGCCAGGTGGCGATCGCGTTCTGCCGGACCATGGCCAGGAGGGCGGCGGCGACGAGGATGGACTGGAAAGTTCCCGCCAGGATGGCGATGGTGTCGGCCTGCAGGCCCTGCTTCATGAGGCGGTGGTGCAGGTGGTCCTGTTCGGCCCATTCCATGGACCGGGCATAGGCCAGGCGCTTGGCGAAACGGCGGAGGGTGGAGAGGGTCACCTCGCTCAAGGCGTAACCCGCCAGGAGGGTCGCCGCCAGGAAATGGAACCGCACGGGCTCCTGGTCCAAGGGCGGGTCCGCCACGCCGTCCAACATGGCCACCAGGGCCGGCTTCCCCTGGCCCATGGCGACCAGGGAACAGGCCACCAGCGCCCCCAAGGCATTGGATCCCGAATCACCCAGGTAGATCTTGGCCGGACGCCAGTTGAAGAACAGGAAGACCAGAAGGGCCCCCAAGGCCGAGACCCACAAGACCCCCGTGTGGGAAGGGCCCCCCGTGATCAGGGCGACCGCCCCAAGACCCAGGAGGGAAACCACCCCGACGGTCCCGGCCAGGCCATCCGCCCCGTCGATGAAGTTGAAGCCGTTCACCACGCCCAGGATCCAGAACAGGGTCAGGGGATAGCCCAGGAAGGAGAGCTGGAACGGAACGGTCCCGGGGAGATGCATGACGTAAAAATGGAACCCGCAAAGCACGAAGGCGCCGAAAAGGAGGACCTGGGCCAGGAGTTTCACCCGGGGCTTGAGGTCGTAACGGTCATCGAGGAAACCCAGGATACCCGCCAGGACCGTGACGGTGAGGACCAGCAGGATCCTTTCCTCGCGCAAGGGGTCCAGGGCCAGGTTCTTCCCAAAGAGGAGCAGGCCGCCAACGACGGAAGCCAACAAGGAAAGCATGAAGGCCAGTCCGCCCACCAGGGGGACGGGTTTCTCGTGGATCTTGCGGTGCCCCGGGCGGTCCAGGAGGCCCTTGGCATGGGCCAAGCGGATGAGAAGGGGGATGAGGATCAGGTTGGCCAGGGCACCGGCGGCGAAAAAGAGCAGGTTAGCGGGATTCATGAGGACACCCTGGAAAAAGTGAGGAGTTAGGAGTTGGCAGTTCGAAGGTAACCACTTTAGCCCCATTCAATGGAACGACCCAGCCCTCAACGCTTTCGACACAAATGCCCGAACCACCCGCGGCAGGCGGCCCTCACGATCTCACTTTCTTTTCGTTACGGCCTCTTCGGGGCCGTAACGATATTGCCGGTAGCCGCCATACCCATAACCGTACCGATAAAGACCCTTTTTGATCGGCACATAATTCAAGACCGTTCCGACCACATGGGTGCCGACCCGGCGCAGGTGTTCCAGGGCGTTCCTCACATTGGAGGAATGGCTATGGTTGAAGCGGCTCATGAGCACCACCCCGTCCAGCATCGTGGAGAGGACCACCGAATCGGTCACGGGGATGACAGGCGCCCCGTCGAAGACCACAAAGTCGTATTTTTCCTTCATCTCCCCGATGAGCTTCTTCATGGCGGCGCTGCCCAGCAGTTCCGCCGGGTCCGGCGGGGTCACCGTGTTGGGCAAAAGGTCCAAACCCTCCACCCCCGAGGGGCGGATCATGTCCTTCCAAGCCTTCTGGCCGGTCAGGGCCAGGGGCAATCCTGTTTCCATCCCGTTCTCCAGACCAAAGACCTTTCGAACGGACGACTTACGAAGGTCCGTATCCACCAGCAGGACCTTCTTGCCGCCCTGGGCCAGGGCGATGGCGACGTTGGCGTTGACCAGGCTTTTCCCTTCCTCGGGACCCGGCGAAAGCACCGCGAAAGCCTTCAAGGGCTTGTCGGCCTGGGCCAGGGTAAGGTTGGTGCGCAGCGTCTTGAAGCATTCCCGGTAGAAGCTATGGTCGAAGACCGGGTTATGGATGAGGTACTTGGGGCTGAAGCGCTCCTCCCCCGCCGGGGCCCGCAACCCCTCCGGGAAATCCTCCCAAAAATCGGGGATCACCGCGTAGTTGGGCAGGCCCGTCACCCGCTTGAGGGTCTCCTCGTCCTTCACCCGGTCCTGGAGGCGTTCCAGGATGAAGGCGGCCTGCAATCCCAGGAAGGGTCCCAGGAGCAGGGCCAGGATGAGGACGATGGCCTTCTTCGGCCAGACCGCCTTTTCCGGCACCTGGCCCTCGTCCATCACCACGATGCCCGCGTCGTCCACCTTCTCCTCGATCTGGGCCTGTTGGAGCTGCTGGAGGAGCTGGGCATAGATGACCTCGTCGGCCTTGGACTCGTCGTTGAGGCGCAGGTCGGGGTTATTGAGCTTTTCCTTGATCTCCTTGACCTGGCCCTCCAGGAAGATCCTTTTGGATTCCGCCCCCTTATGGGAAAGGTCCAGGTTGACGGAGATGAAGGCCGCCGCCCAGGCGTTGGCCAGGTCGGCCGCCAACTTCGGGTCGTGGGACTTGGCCGCGATGGAGAGCACGTTGGAGGTCTTCACGTTCGAGACCTTGATGACGTGCTTGAGGAGTTTTTCCAGCACCTCCTGGTCGGTCAGGTCCCGGTATTCGGGCTTCTCGGCGAGATGCAGGCCCTTCACGACCTCCCCGGCCACGGATTGGGACTGGGCGATCTCCACATAGGTCTGGATGGGGTCCCCGGAGCCCGAGAAGGGGTCCAGGGACTTGAGCATTCCCTGGGGGGAGAGCGAATTGTCGGGCACCTTGACGGTGGTGGTGACCTCGTAGGTCTTGGGCCAAAGGAAGGCGTAGAGCAGGCCCAGGCCCAGGACGATCCCGGCGGTCCAAAGGATGAGCTTGGAATGGGTCAGGGTGACCCGCAGGATGTCCCGCAGGCTCAGTTCCTCATCGGCCGCTGGGCCCGGTTGGAGGTTTTCGATCGGCCGATCCATCTCGCTCATAGTGCGCACCTTGACCCGGTTCCCTTCATGCCCTTCGCGTCCTCGTGGTGAAAAGATCTCATTTCTTGTTCAGGTTCGTCACGATGACGGCCGTGGAGGCCAGGATGCTGGCGATGATGGCCCATTCCCCGATGGTGGGCCAACCGCTCTTGGGCACCTCCAGCACGTCCCCCGGATAAAGATAGGGGTCGGTCATCGTGGCCCCCGTGTCCCGCAGATAATGGTCCAGGTTCAATTTGGATTTGGTGCCCGCATGGATGAGGATCGCCCCGCCCATGTCGGCGTCGGGAAGGGGCCCCCCGGCCAGGGAAAGGGCGGAAAGGAGGGTGGGCCTGCCGGCGATCTGGAAACGCCCGGGCCGGGCCACGTTGCCCAGCACCGAGACCCAATAGGTGCTGGATTCCTTGATGAGCACCGTCACCTTGCGGGGCTTGGAAAGGAGCCGGGCGATCTTCTCGCTGGCCTCCGAGGGGGTCAGCCCGGTGAGCAGGAGCCTGCCGATGAAGGGGAACACGATCTGGCCGTCGGTGTCCACCTGGTATTCGGTGGGCAACTGGCTGATGACCCCCCCGGCGATCGAGCCCCCGGAGGAAATGACCCCGCTTTCCCCATAGACCTGGATGCCCAGGATGTCCCCCGGTCCGATGACCAGTTTGGGGTAATCGGGGGCCTTATCTTTGGAGGCGGGTTTTTCCTTGGAAGAAGGGGCGGCTAGGAGCGGGAGGACCGGGGCGAGGCCCATCCAAAGGGCCAGGCCAAGGGCGATGCGGCGCACGAAAAGGGTGTGGGTGTTGGAGAGGTTCATCATTCGCGTATTCTAGCACCCTTTCTTATAGGGAAACCCTGGTCAATATTGCCGGAAAAATGTCCCGATAACCCGGGTCACTCCCCCTTTTCAGCCTCTTTTTCCTTTTCCGCCCCGGGAATGGCCAAGGGGGTCTTGGGCCGGATCAGGCCCGGCTTGGCCAGCTTATCCTGGTTGGCCTCGTAGATCCTCTTCCAGTCATGCCCCTTCCCGTAATGCTTCTTGGAGATCTTCCAGAGACTATCGCCGCTTTGGACCTCGTAATGATCCGCCGGCGCCGTCGCGGATCCCTTGGACTTGGATAGCGCCCGGGGACCCTTGGAGTTACCGTCCAGGTCGAAAGGAAAGGCAAAGCCCGCCCGGCCGCCAAACGAGGAGAGGAGGTCCCCGGAGGTCGATGGATCGCCCTCATAAAAGGCCGTCAGGTCCAGGTCCATGAAATCGGCCAGGGGATGGCGCAACCCCACCCCCACCGTGGAGGAGAGGTCCCCGAGCCACCACCGGTTATGGGGAACGATCTGGCTCAAGGGACGGAAACCCAGGCCCAGCAGGAGGTAGGGGTTCCAGTCGGAGGAGGGGAGGGGAGTCCAACGGCCATAGAGGCGCGTCCCGTCGATATAGACCCGGCTGTTCCCGTTGGCGAAAGCCGTCAATTCGGTCCCCAACCCCAGGGCGATGGAGGGGGCGATCTGGAGGTCGATGCCGGCATGACCGCTGAAGCCGAAACCCGCCGGGAGGGCCTGGTCGCTCACCTTCCCTGCCGCTCCAGCTTGGAAAGAAATGGATCCCTCGATGGCCCGCGCTTCCCCCGCCGCCAGGACCAAAAGGATCCCGGTCGTTCTCATCGCCACCGCAAAACTTGTCCTTCGTCCCATTCCTTAATTCTCCTTTTGTTCGGGTTGCAGCCAGATCAATTTTGAAAAGGGCGGGACCCGCAGGCGGGCCCCCGCCTTGGCGGTCCCGTGGCGGAAAGCCCCGGGGTTCGCGTCCATGAGCACGTCGCTGTAGCGGTCGTCCCCCCACAGCTTTCGGCTGATCGAATCGGCCGTTTCCTCCGGGCCGCAGGCATAGACGCCGCCCTGCCGGCCGATGTCGGCGGGAGAGGGCCCCTCGGGGACCTCGGCGGACGCCTGAGGAGCGGTCCCCGGGACCGGCGCCGCGGCTTGTTCCCTTCCCGCCGGGGCGGCCTGGGGAACAGCGGGGCTTGGGGCGGGAGCGGATGCTTTTTCGGGAGCGGCCGAGTCCCCGCCGAAGGGGAAGGCCAACCCGCCCCGGGCCCCGATGGAGCTGAGGGCGTTATTGAGGGGGGAGTTCAGGTCATAGAAGGCCGTCAGGTCCAGGTCGATTCCGGAAACCAAGGGATGGCGGACCCCGATGCCGGCGGTGGATTCGAAGTTCCCCGGCCACCAACGGTGGTTCGGGTCCAGTTCATAGAAAGGGCGGAAGCCCGCCCCGGCCGTGAGATAGGGGTTCCAGTCGGAGGCGGCGAAGGGGGACCAACGGGCGAACAGCCTTGTGCCGTCCACATAGAGCCTTTGGTTGCCCTTGGCGAAGGCGGTCAGGCCCGTTCCGATCCCCAGGGCGAGGGAAGGCGCCAGGTCGATGTCCAGGGCCACGCGCCCATTGAACCCGAACTCGGCGGCCAGGTCCTGCCCTGCGTGCGGAAGGGCTTGGGCCACGCCGCCTTGGAACGTGAAGGACCCGTCCAGGGCCCAGAGTGGTGAATTCCCCAACGAAAACCCGAGGGTTACGATTAACCCAATTTGAAAAAATTTTTTCCCGGTGAACTTCATACACAACTCCTGGTCGATAGGTCGGAGATCGATTGAGGGGAGAACGGCGGGACTAATCTATTCAAAGACCAGGAACATTCCAAGGGCGGACTGTTCTTTTGGGCGGTCATTTACAAAATGGTAACTTCGGACCAAATGGACGTTCCACGAGGACAAAAAAGCTTCACCTTAAACCCTGGCGAAGGGTCACCGGCGGAGGGTCCCGTCCGGGGTGTCGTCACGGGATGCGGGTCGGGGCGTCGGTCCGAAAAGAAAACTCCACCCGATCCGCAGCCCCATCCCCTGGAAGGGATGGCGGAAAGGCGAAAGCAGTTCGTACTGGGCGCCCAGGTCCAGCGCCTGCCGGTCGCTCATGAAGACCCGGTAGCCCACGACGGCCGTGCCGTGGAAACTACCCGGCTTCATCCCATCGACCAGGCCCGGTTCGAGCGCCAAGCCCGCGGTACCCTGCAGGTACCACTCCCCTTCCCGGGTCGTGCCTAAGGGATAGAGCCGACCGCCCAGGTCCCAGGAGACAAGGGAAGCGGAGGGACCGTCGAACATTTGGGAGAAGCCCAGGCCCGTCCCGAAGGAAAGGACCGGCGCGGGACGCCATTCGGCGAAAACCGAAGCACCCGGCCCGAAAGAACCGCCTGCCCCCGGCGGAAGGATCAAATGGCCCAGCAGGTCCAGATCGAGGCTGAAGCGTTGGGGAGGTTCGTCGCAGGGAGCGGACAGGGGGAAAAGCAGGAGGGACCCGAGGAGGAACAGGCGTCGCATAACGGCCGCAGGACCCCCGAGGGTCAGGGATTGTCCTTATCGGACACGTTCTTCCACCAGATGTAATAACCCCGTTCCCAGGCCTCGTCATGGATGTAGTCCAGCCACTCGTCGCTCGGAGGGGCCGGCACCTTCAGGACCACGCCCGGGACCAGGTTGACGGGATGGATGAGGGCTTCCTCGTTCGCGTCCACCAGGATGGGGTAAAGGTCCTCGTCGTCGTAGAGCTTGGAGGCGACGGAGCGCATGTCGTCCCCCACCTTCCAGCGGTAGGCCTTGGGCCCCTTCCAATCGGGCCGGTGGGGATAGGGCAAGTGGGCGGTGACGTGGTAAAGGCGGATGTAGCGTTCGCTCAAGGCCTCGGCGGAGAACTTATCGAGCTCCTCGTCGGTGAAATGGCCCGTGGGCATGCGGATCTCGCTGCCGACCTTCAGGAGCGAGACGTGGGCGAAGAGGTCCGGGTTGACGTCCACGATGGCGGGGTAGAGGCCCTCGGCCCCCAACTGGCGGACCGCGATCTTCTTGAGGGTGTCCCCCGGCTTCCAAATATAGGTCCCGGGCTGGTCCGAACCCTTCCCCAGGTCCAGGGGGATCTTGTGGGTGATGTCCGACGGCCAGCGGTCCTTGCCGAAGAGGAAGGTCAGGCCCAGCTTCGCGCCCACGCCGCTGCTGGGGGCCAGGATGGGCGACCAAAAGTCGTACTGGAGCCCCATGTCCAGGGCCAAGCCCTTGTCGAGGAAATGGCGGTAACCGAGCCCCGCGTAACCGTGGAAATGGCCGTGGGTGCGGATGCCGTTGTTGACGTTATAGCCGACCCCGCCCTGCAGGTAGACCTCCCCGCCGTCCAGCACCATGGGAAAGATGCGCCCGGCCGCGTCCACCGACATGAGGGAGATGCTCTTGTTGTCCGGGGAGAAAAGGTAGTCGGTCCCGAACCCGAGGGAAAGGACCTTGAGGAACCGGTAATCCAGGAAGGCGGACCCGCCCAGTCCCCACTGGGGATCGGCGGGCTTGTTCTGGCCGTTGAAAAAATAAAAACCCTGGCCGACCGCATCGATGGAAAGGGAGATCTGGTCCGTGGGTTCCTCGGCCCGGAGGGACAGGGGGGCGAGGATCAAGGCAAGCAGTAGGGTGGATAGGTGAAGGCGCCTCATGGCAGGCATCTTACCACCCCCCCAAAAAGCTTTACAACCAACCCCTCTGAGTTTGCCGGGCCCGGTCCGATCGGCCCCGGTCCGGGCCTAAAAAGCCTGAAAATGGGCGGCCCCTCTCAAGGCTCGTCGCGCAGGAACTCGGCCCCGGACAGGTTGGACTTCTGGGACCATTGGCCCCTCGCGTCCTTCGGGGCCACGACAAAGAGGATCTTGCTGCGGCTAGAGGGGACTTGGACCAGGTCGGTCTTGGTCCCCGGGGGAAAGTCCTTCCAACGCTCCAAGATGCCGTCCTGCTCGTCCCCCACGAAAAGGGTATAGCCCTCGGCCCCCGCCGCATCGCCCCAATCCAGGAACATCCGGTGCCGGGGTTCGGGCTCCACATGGAGCTTCAGCCGGGGCCTTTCATCCGCCATGTCCTGCTCTTGGGGGGTCGGGAACCAGAGGAAGAACCCAAGGGTCATCTCCTTCTTGCGCGACCGGGAGAGGGTGGTCACGTACCAGCGCCATCCCTGTAACCCCGAGATGTCCGTGACCCAGACCTGGTGGCCCTGGCGCGGATAGCGGGTGAGGCGGACCATCCGGCCCGAGGGGGACATGCGGTAGATGTGGTAGCCTTCCGAATCGGGATCGGGTTTCCAGGAGAGGTGCAGGCCCACCCCGTCCACTTCCCCTTTCACCCAACTGGAGACCGAGACCCTTTCCCCCGCCCCGCCCACGCCTTCCTCCTCCGGCAGGGTCTCGGGGGCCACCGCGTAGGTGTCCGGGGAGGGAAAGCTGGCGACCGAACCGTTCAGGGTCCTCACCGAGAACCGGTAGATGGTCCCGGACGGGATATGCTCCAGCCGGAAGTAGGGATTGAACAGCGGGCGGGAATGCCCTTCCGGGCCTCCGTCCAGGGGTTGATAGGTCACTTGGAAGGCCTGGCCCGGGCCCTGCGGTCTTTCCCACCGGACCTCCAGGGCCCCTTTCACGGGCTGGACCTGGACGTTCTTGGGCGGGTTCGGTTCCCCGCCGCCGATCCAGGGACCGTCCCACCACAACAGCCCCGACACCCGGTGGATGACCCCCAGGTCGTTGAAGGGTTGGAAGGCGTAATCCAACTGGATGAAATCGACCTTCACTCCCGCGCCGGCCGAAAGGCCGTTGGTGGTCAGCTCCGTGTCCCGGGACCGGGCCTGGTAGCCGCAACGCAGGGCGAAACTGTCCCGGTACCAATATTCCGCCCCCGCCTGCAGGGACTGGGTGTTGGAGCCCAGGTAGGCCGTCCCTCCCAGGGCCAGTTCCAGGCGATGGTCGGGGCTTTCGATGGCCCGCCAGGCCAGGCCCAGGTTGACCAGGGTGGGGAGCGGTTCCAGCGAGGCGAGTTGGATGCCCGGCCCCAGGTTCATCACGCTGGAGGCCAGGGTCAGGTTGGGCGAGGGCTTCACCCGCAACCCCAGGTCATAGGCCATCCCGTTCCCGGTCTGGGAATCCAACCGGCGCTGGATGTACTTCACCGCGGCCCCCAGGTGCAGCGAGTAGAAGGATTTCCCCCAACCGGCGATGAAGGCCTGATCCTGGGCCGTCCCCGGCATCGCCAAGGGATCGGCCGTGCTGTTGAAGGGGGCGGTCCCCATCTCGATGTAGCCCAGCCCCAGCACGCCGGCCTCGCCCATGGGCACGGCCGCCCCCAGGAAGTTGTAGTCGATGCCCGCCAGGAAGCGCTCGTAGCCGAAGCCCGCTTCGGGAAGGCGGATGTTCCCCAGGCCCGCCGGGTTGAAGGACAGGGTGTTGACGTCGTCGGCCACCGCGCTAAAGGCCTGGCCCATGCCGTCGGGCCGGGCCCCGGTGGTCATCAAAAGAAAGTCCGCGCCGGTGGTGAGCGGGACCGCCGCGGCCGGGACCGGGAGCAGGGCAAGGACCAGCAGGAGGACACCCGACCGCAGGGGAAGGGAGCGCGATGGACCGCGGGAGGATCCTCGGGATCGGTCGGTCATTGTCGCAGCACCACGACTTTCTTGATGTCCAGGCGGCCCGGCTCGGTGAGGACCACCAGGTAGAGCCCGGAGGCCAGGGGCGCCCCCGTATCGTCCCGCCCGTCCCAAAAGGCGGTGTAGGCCCCCGGCGCCATGGAGCCGTCCAGGACCTTCCGGACCTCAAGGCCCGCCACGTTATAGACCTCCAACCGGACCCGCCCGCCCCCCGTCACCCAATAATCCACCCGCAAAGGCGGGTCGCTCAGGTCCTTGAATTCGTTCGATCCCAAGGCCAGGGAAAGGGCCACCGTGGGGGTGGCGCTGGGGAACGGGGTGCCGGTATCCGTCGGGCTCAAGGTCGGCGAGAAGGTGGGGCTCCAGGTCGGCGAAGCCGAAGGCGTAGCGCTGAGCGTAGCCGACGGAGTCGGCGTGGTCGAAGCCGTCACGGTGACGGTCGGTGAATCGCTGGGGGTGGCGGTCCAAGTGTCCGTGGGGGTACTGGTCGGCGAAACCGAAGGCGTAGCGGTGGCCGTATCCGTCCCCGTGTCCGTGGCGGTGGCACTGTCCGTGGGGGTACCGGTCGGCGAAGCCGAAGGCGTAGCGGTGAGCGTAGCCGACGGAGTCAGCGTAGTCGAAGCCGTCGCCGTATCGGTGGCGGTCGAAGTGGCGCTATCCGTCGGGGTACTGGTCGGCGAAGCCGAAGGCATAGCGGTGGCTGTATCCGTCCCCGTATCCGTGGCGGTCCGCGTCGCGGTATCCGTGGGGGTCCGGCTGGCCGTGGAAGTGGGCGTCTGCGAAGCCGTGGAAGTAGGGCTATCCGTCGGGGTTGGCGTGGAGGTGTCCGTTCCCGTATCCGTGGCGGTGGAAGTCGCTGTAGCGGTGGCACTATCCGTTCCCGTGGAACTGGCCGTCGCGGTGGCACTATTCGTCGGGGTGACCGTTGTCGTATCCGTGGCCGAGGAAGTGGCGCTGTCCGTGGGGGTAGTGGTCGGCGAAGCCGAAGGCGTAGCGGTGAGCGTAGCCGACGGAGTCGGCGTAGTCGAATTCGTCACGGTCGGAGTGGCGCTATCTGTCGCGGTGTCCGTCGGCGTATCGGTGGCCGTGGAAGTGGCGGTACTCGAAGGGGTCGAAGTGGCGCTATCCGTCGCGGTATCCGTCGGCGTATCGGTTCTCGTATCGGTGGCGGTGGAGGTGGGGGTGTAGGAGAAGACCGGGGTGTCGGTCACGGTCGAGGTCGGGGTCGAGGTGGCCGTATCCGTCCCCGTGTCCGTGGCGGTCCGCGTCGCGGTATCCGTGGGGGTCCGGCTGGCCGTGGAGGTGGGCGTCTGCGAAGCCGTGGAAGTAGGGCTATCCGTCGGGGTTGGCGTGGAGGTGTCCGTTCCCGTGGAACTGGCCGTCGGGGTGGCACTGTCCGTCGGGGTGTCCGTTGTCGTATCCGTGGCCGAGGAAGTGGCGCGGTCCGTGGGGGTACTGGTCGGCGAAGCCGAAGGCGTAGCGGTGAGCGTAGCCGATGGAGTCGGCGTAGTCGAAGCCGTCGCGGTATCGGTGGCGGTGTCCGTCGGCGTATCGGTACCCGTATCGGTGGCGGTGGAGGTGGGGGTGTAGGAGAAGACCG
>DASZRK010000030.1 GCA_035549195.1 bacterium | reverse complement strand
GATCTTCGGAGGAACAAGTGGATAAAAAAAAGAAAAAACCGACGCTTTCCATCATCGTTCCGGTCTTCAACGAGGAAAAGACCCTGGTGCCCCTCCTGAAAAAGGTCTGGGCGGTCAAACTGATGGGCCTTCAAAAGCAGATCATCGTGGTCGATGACGGGTCCTCGGACAGGACCCGGGCCCTTTTGAAGAAGGTCAAGTTCCCGGGCATGGAGGTCCATTACCACCCCAAGAACCGGGGCAAGGGAGCGGCCATCCGCACCGCCATCCCCCATACCACCGGCGATTATGTGGTGGTCCAGGACGCGGACCTGGAATACGACCCTTCGGATTACGAGAAACTCCTGCTCCCCTTGATGGAAGGGAAGGCGGATGTGGTCTATGGTTCCCGCTTCATGGGTACCCACCAAGCCTTCGTGTTGACCCACTATCTGGGCAATATCTTCCTGAGCTTCGTGACGACGGTCCTTTACGGGACGGTCCTCACCGACATGGAAACCTGCTACAAGGTCTTCAAGGGGGACATCCTGCGGAGCCTGACCCTGCGGTCCAACCGCTTCGAGTTCGAGCCAGAGGTGACCGCCAAGCTCTTGAAGAAGGGCTACACCCTCTACGAGATGCCCATTTCCTATCACGGACGGGGGTTCACCGAAGGGAAGAAGATCACCTGGAGGGACGGATTTTCTGCCCTTTGGACCCTTTTGCGTTACCGCTTTTCGGACTGATCCTCCAGAGCCGTACCTGGAGCCCCAAAAGGAAGAATTGGAAGTTCATGAATTGGTGGCTGAAGGTGTATTCGGTCAGCCCCCAGACCAGCACGCTCAAGAAGACCGTTCCCAGGGCCCAGTTCAACTCCGCCGCCTCCGGCCCAGGGGGCCGGAACCGCAGGGTCATCCAGCCGAAGATCCCGATCCAGACCAGATAGACCGCCAACCCCTGCCAGCCGTTCTGCGCCAAAATCTGCAGGAAATCGTTGTGGAGGTGGGGAACATTGGGTTCCCGTTCCGCGATCGGGGTTCCCGCCACATAGTGGTCGAACAGCACGCTGACGTTGCCTTGGCCGACACCCAGGGGGTGGTCCTTGATCATTTCCCATCCCGCCAGCCAGATGAGGATCCGGGTCTCATTGGCGGCCACGGGACGGTGGGCTGAATCATAGGTGACGGAGAAATTCACCGTGTTCACCAGGCGGTCCTTCCAATGGGCCGGAAGCAGGAAGGGGACGATCACGAGGCCGGCCAAGCCGGCCCAAAGCCATTTTCGGTCCCATTTCCAGACCAAAAGCAGGAAGCCTGCCACCAGCCCCAGCCAAGCGCCCCGGGTCTCGGTCAGGACAAGGGCCATCCCTAAGACCAGCAGAGAGGCCCAACCCCAGGCATTCCGGGGATCCTGTTTCAGGAGCCAGAGCTGGAGCAGGAGGCAGACCATCAACATCCCTCCGAAGACCATCTTGTCCCCGGAGAAGGAAGTGATCCGGTCCAGGTGTTGGACGAAATGTCCCCCAAGGATCCCGTAGAGGGCGCAAAGGGTCCCGCCGGCGACCAGGACCCGGACGGTCCGTTTAAGGTCCGGAAAAGTGAAGGGGACCGCCCCGATGACGAAGATGATCAGGAGGGTGAGATATTTGTGGACGGTCTTGAAGCTTTCCGATGCGTCCACGCCGACCAGTGCGCCCAGGTAAAAAGAGACGAGGAAGATCAGGGTCGCCCAAGTGAAGGGGTTCCGGGGCCAAGGGGACCTTCCGGGGTTCCGGTGCCTTTCCCAAAGGAAGAGCAGGGCGATCGCGGCCAGAAGAACGTTCTGGAGGGCGATGGAAGCGACGGCCGTGAAGGCGAAGGCGAGGATCGCCCAATGGAGGGGACGGGACATGGACGGATTATAGGATCGGCGGGACAAATGCGACAGCCCGCCGGGTTCTTGCGTTGACAGTCCCTTTCGCGGGTGTGAAAATACCCCGGCTTTGAGTCCCCCCAGGGAGGAAAGAAGGGCCTTGGGTGAAAAGGGTACTGCGGCTTTCCCGAGCCATTCCGGGGAGCCTTGGTTCCACTACTGGAGGAAGTCCATGGCGAAGGTCGTCCTGAAGAACGTCAACAAGGTCTACGGCAACAATGTGGTGGCGGTCAACAACGTCAATTTTGAGATCGCGGACAAGGAATTCCTGGTGCTGGTCGGCCCCTCGGGCTGCGGCAAATCCACCACCCTTCGCATGGTGGCGGGGTTGGAAGAACTTTCGGGCGGCGAGATCCGCATCGACGACACCCTGGTCAACGACGTCCCTCCCAAGGACCGCGATATCGCGATGGTCTTCCAGAACTACGCCTTGTATCCCCATATGACGGTCTTCGAGAACATGGCCTTCGGGTTGAAGCTGCGCAAGTATCCCAAGGAAGAGATCAAACAGCGCGTCTATGAGGCGGCCAACATCCTGGGCATCCAGGAACTGCTGAACCGCCGCCCCAAGGAACTCTCGGGCGGACAACGCCAGCGCGTGGCCGTGGGCCGCGCCATCGTCCGCAAGCCTAAGGTCTTCCTCTTCGACGAACCCCTTTCCAACCTGGACGCCAAACTCCGGGTCCAGATGCGCGCCGAGATCTCGAAGCTCCATACCCGGCTCCAGGCGACCATGATCTACGTGACCCACGACCAGCTGGAAGCCATGACCATGGGCGACCGTATCGCGGTCATGAAGGATGGCTATGTCCAGCAGATCGCCGATCCCATCACCCTCTACGAAAAGCCCGTCAACAAGTTCGTGGCCGGGTTCATCGGGACCCCCGCCATGAACTTCATGGAAGGCACCCTCAACAAGAAGCGCACGGGCATCTATTTCAACGAGGAGAACTTCGAGATCAAGCTGCCCGACACCTTCACGCCGCAGGTGGAAAGCCACGTGGGCCGGGACGTCATCCTGGGCATCCGCCCGGAGGACATCCACGACAAGATGGACGCGGCCAATGCCTCCCCCGACAACACCATCAGCGCGACGGTGGAGATCATCGAACCCCTGGGAGCCGAGGCCTATCTCTACCTGACGACGGGCAAGAGCCCCTTCATCGCGAAAGTGGACAGCCACGACCAGATCGAGATCAACCAGGACATCGAGTTGGTCTTCAACATGCAGAAGGCCCATATCTTCGACCGTGAAACGGAGAAGTGCCTGACCAACTGAGCCTTTTGCCGTACCATCGTCGACTCAAAGGGGACCGGGGCGGAAAAACGCCCCGGTTTTCTTTTTTGTGGGTAGAATTCCTTGACGTTCCGCTGTCCCAGTCCCGAGTCGCGAGGGTCGACCCTTGAAGATCGCTTTGTTGGGCTCCACCGGTATGCTGGGTTCCCGGGTCGCCGAGGCCTTCCGGGCCCGGAACCATGAGGTCCTGGCCCCTTCCCACGAGGAACTGGACCTTCTTTTTCCGCTTTCCATCGAGAAATTCTTCAAGACCAACGGTTTCGACGTCCTTGTCAATTGCGCGGCCTTTACCCGGGTCGATGCCTGCGAGGAACCCTCCAAGTTCGCGGTGGCGCAGACCCTCAACGGGACGGCGGTCGGCTGGATGGCCAAATACTGCCAGGCCTTGGGCAGGATCCTGGTCCATTTCTCGACCGATTATGTTTTCGACGGCAAGAAGGAGGACCCCTATGTGGAGACGGACGCGACGGGCCCCCTGAACGTCTATGGCCGCACCAAGCTCCAGGGCGAAAAACTGGCGGCCGGGGCGCCGTCCCATTACCTGGTCCGGACCTCCTGGGTCTATGGCCCCCGGGGCGATCATTTCGTGAAACGCATGGCGGCCTTGTTCAAGGAAAGGACCCGGGTGGAGGTGGTCCGGGACCAGGTCGGGAGCCCGACCTATACGGGGGATATCGCCCAATTCATCCTGGACCTGCTCGAACGGAAGGCTCCTTTCGGGACCTATCATTTCGCCAACAGCGGAAAGGCTTCCTGGTTCGACTTTGCCAAGGAGATCAAGGTGCGGTTGGGCAACCCGCCTTGCGAGTTGGTCCCCGTGAAGAGCGATAAGGTCTTCCGGCCGGCCGAGCGTCCCATGAACTCCTGTTTCGATCTTTCCAAGGCCCAGTCCGTCCTGGGGGTCCCCATCCGCCCTTGGCAAGAGGCCCTGGCGGAATACATGACGAAGGAGTTCCCGCTTGAGGCGGTTTGACCTCTCCGTGATCATCCCTGTTTTCAACGAGCAAGCCAGGGTGGGCAAGACCCTGGAGGATTCCCTGGCCTATCTTCGCCGTTCCAAACTCAGGGCGGAGATCCTGGTGGTGGACGACGGGTCGAAGGACAAGACCGTCCAGACCGTGGAAAAGGCCGGAAAAAAGGTAAAGGGGGCCGTGGCCCTGAGGGTCCTTGCGCAAGGCATCAACCGGGGCAAGGGCGCGGCGGTCCGGATGGGCGCCTTGGAGGCCCAAGGGGATGTGGTCCTCTTCATGGATGCGGATAACGCGACGCCCTTGTCCGAATACGAGAAGTTCAGGCCTTGGTTCAAGAGAGGCATCCCGGTCGTGATCGGGAGCCGGGCGGTGGACCGGTCCCAAGTGAAGGTCCCCCAACCCCTTTACCGGCAGGTGCTGGGCCGGGCGGCCAACCTGGTGATCCAGGTCCTGGTGGTCTGGGGGATCTGGGACACCCAATGCGGTTTTAAGGCCTTCACCCGGGAAGCGGCAAAGGTCATTTTCCCCCGGCAGACCATCGAACGGTTCGGCTTCGATTTCGAGCTCCTCTTCCTGGCGCACAAGCTTGGGTTCCCGATCCAGGAAGTCCCGGTCCAATGGTTCAATTCGCCCTACTCCAAGGTGCGGTTGGGGGACTATTTCGGGACGCTGGTGGAACTGCTTTCCATCCGGTGGAAGGACCTGAAGGGTGTCTATGAACGCCCGGTGACCAAGACCAGGGTCCGTTCATGAGCGAAGGCCGGGCCCGCCGGGTCACCTGGAACTCCCTTTCCCTTTCGAGCGCCGAGATCCTGTCCCGCGTCTTCACCTGGGTGACCCTCCTGGTCCTGGCCCGCTATTGGAGCCGGGATTATTACGGCCAATACGCCATCGCGGTGAACTGGGTCATGATCCTCAGCACCCTGACCGGCCTTGGTTTCGGGTCCTTGGCGGTCCGGGATGTTTCCCACGACCGGTCGCTTTCCAATTTTTATTTACGGAACATCATCCAAGTCCGCATCTTGACGACCCTTGTGAGCTTGGTGGTTTTGGCAGTTGTTGGTCCCGCACTCCACTATGAACCGGTTCTTTGCACGGCCTTGCTCGTGATGGGACTGAGGCTTATCTTCGAGGCTCCTTCCAATGGGTACATCATGCTTTTCCAAGCCCATGAAAAAATGGCTTATACGGGTTTGGTCTCGCTGGGCGGCGCGTTCCTTAGGATGGCAGGTATCGTTGCTGTTGCCTATTTGGGCGGGGAGATGGTGGGAGCTTGTTGGGTCTGGGTTGCGGCTTCCGCCTTGAGCCTGGTTTTCCTTTGGGCCCATGGACGCAAACAAGGCTGGCGGGTCGATTGGAAAGAAGCCCGCTGGAAGGATATGTGGGGGATCCTTGTGCGGTCGATCCCCTTTGCGGCTTTTGGCACCTTCCAGATGCTCTATTACCGGGTGGATGCGGTCA
The DNA here is from genome assembly GCA_035549195.1 of bacterium. NCBI lineage: Bacteria > bacterium. The sequence continues at coordinate 13,035 of DASZRK010000030.1, read as the reverse complement.
TCCTCAAAAGTTTTTCCGGGAATGAGATGGTCGCCCTTTACGACATGGCTGGACGGTTCCTTTTCGTGGTCTTCATGCTTTCGGATCATTTCGGGATCGCTACATTACCTGTCTACTCCATTGTCAGGGACCGTCCGGATGAAATAGCGCGGGTCATGACCCGGTCCTTGAAATTCCTCATCATGGCAGGACTTCCCATTACGGTGGGCGGTTTTCTTTTGGCCGGGCCATTGATGACGGTCCTGCTAGGATCGCGCTATTCCGGAGCCGGCCCGGCTTTCTCGGTTTTGGCGATATCGATCGTTTTACATTTCGCTTCCAAGGCGCCGGTCAATCTTTTGGCGGTCAAGGATGTCAAACGGCTGACCACGGTTTTTATGACCTTGTTCATCTTGAACGTGGCCGCGAACTTTTATGCCATTCCACATTGGGGGCTCATGGGTGCGGCCTGGGTCTCCAGCGCCTGCGAAATGCTCTTTTTGGGATGGGTCCTTTGGATCGTGCGGTCTTATCTTCTTTTTTCGAAATTCGGGGTTGGCAGGGGGATGGTGGCAAGTATCCTTGCTTCTGCAGTTATGGGTTCGGGGATTTTTAGGGATCCAAGACTTTATTGGATAATTGCAGGGCCGTTGATTTATATTTTGTGTCTTTGGGTTTTCCGGGCGTTTGATTCGGAGGATGTGTCTAGTTTGAAATCGTTGACCAAAGTCTGACCATGGCGGGAATTAAAATGGGGGTGGAATTTTGAAGGTCGGTGTAATTGTCGATAGGTTTCCGGTTATTTCGGAGACTTTCATTTTAGACGATGTAATGGACATGGTCCGCAAAGGTTGTGAGGTTACGGTTTTTTCCATCCACAAACCTAATAGGGATCAGATCGATGGAGTTCTTCCTGAAAGAACAAAGGTGAGGATTTATTACCTTTTCGAGAACGGCAACCGCTTTTGGAAGATCCTCGGATTCGTGAAAAGTCATCCTCTCTTTTTGTTATCGCTTTTGAAAGGCTGGAATAAAACGAAACTGTGGGGGCCGCTGACCTGGAAAGAAAGGGTCAAAATATTGATGTTTCGTGATTTTTTCAGAAGTAAACGTATTTCACTCGATGTCATCCATTCCCAGTTTGGGAACATGGGATTCTATGCCGTTGGATTGGAAACTCTGGGGCCTGTTCAACCTAAAAAGATCGTTACTTTTCACGGTTTTGATCTTTCTCGTTTTGTAAAGGAACGCGGTAACCATTGTTATGATTACGTTTTCAAAAAGATGGATCTGTTTTTGACGACCTGTCAGTTCTTTGTTGATCGATTGATCGATATGGGATGCCCGCGGGATCGTATCGGAATGTATTACCTAAGTGTTGATTGCGAAAGACTTATCTACAAGATGCGACGACCGGTTCCCGGGGATCCTGTACGCTTGGCGACAATTGGGAGGCTGGTCGAAAAGAAGGGGTATTCGACCACCCTGATGGCATTGGGAAACCTTAAGAGAAAAAGGCCCGATTTGGTTTTTTCCTATGACATTATTGGATCTGGGCCCTTAGAGGCAGAATTGCGGCGATTGGTCATTGGACAAAACTTGTCCACCGAAGTGACCTTTCATGGGGCCAAACCTAAGGAAGCGGCTTTGGAAATACTGGAAAAGGCGATGATTTTCTTATTGCCCAGCGTGACGGCTCTCGACGGAGACGTTGAGGCGATGCCCGTTACTTTGAAAGAGGCAATGGCGATGGGGTTGCCAGTTCTTAGCACTTATCATAGTGGGATTCCCGAGCTTATCACGAATGGAGTTGAGGGATATTTGTCGGCGGAAAGAGACTTTGAGGGACTTTTTCAAAATTTGGAAAGACTTTTGGAAAATCCAAAAGATTGGCCGCGGATGGGAAGCGCCGGAAGGGAGCGGGTCGAAAAATATTTTGATCGACGAAGGGCAGCCGAGGTCCTTTTTGGGTATTATCGATCGTTAATAGATAAAAACACGATCGATCCCGGTAGTTGAGGAGATCGCCCGAGAAGGAACTTAAGATCGAGATAGGCATGGTTGGAATTTGAATATTCTTATGGCGGAACATACCCACTACGATTCTGTTTCGCAGGTTGGTTGCCATGCCTTGGCTCGTGAAATATCAAGTCGCGGTCATTTAGTGACATATTTTTCATCCTACCTGACGCCGTTCCATCTGAGCCAATTTTTCACTCCACAAAGGAACGAGTTGTTCAAACGGGCTCGGAACTGGCTGGAGGGTGGGAGAAAGTGGAACGAGGGTTTATTTACTTACGTGCCTTTTACCCTCCTTCCTTATACCCGAAAACCTCTGCTGGATCGGGTCTGGGTGGCGAAGAAACAGGTCGATTGGTCGTTCCCGAATCTCTTAAGTCGGTTACGTGCGCGAGGGCCCTTTGATGCTTTTTTCGTTGGAGATCCACGGTTTGTTCCGTTGGTAGGCCGTGTTGAGGCCCGCAGTACCATCTTTCGGATCACGGACGATGTTATGGGTTTTTCAGGGACTCCCCGAAGCCTCGAGGGGTTCTTGAAGACTGCCGCTATCAAATGCGACCGAGCTGTCGCGACTTCCGCGCCATTGCGTGAAAAGCTTTTGCGAGAATTTGGGTTTCGCGAAGTCCTCTATATGCCCAATGGCGTCGAATATGACCACTTTGCCGGAAAAACCCATAAGGAGCCGGAGGACCTGAAGATCATTCCAAGGCCAAGGGCCCTTTATGTGGGGGTCTTGAGGGACTGGTTTGATTTGGATTGTTTGACCTTTTGTGCTTCTCGACTATCGGATGTTTCTTTCGTCGTTATCGGTCCTTCTGAATTGGATTTGCGCTCCCTGAGCCGTTTTCCTAACGTCTATTATCTTGGGCCGCGGCCATACAACGATGTTCCCGATTATATGGCCTTCTCACAAGTTGGGATAATCCCCTTCAAAAGAGAAGAAAGGACCGATTCGGTAAGTTCCATCAAATTGTTGCAATATCTTGCCGCTGGTTTGCCTTCGGTCTGCACCCTTTGGAAGGAATTGGAGCTTTTGAAAGCCCCGGTACGACTCGCGTTGGACAAAATGGAGTTTGCGAACTTAATTCGGGACGCCTTGCGGGAGGAACCGGACCGAGAGAAGCTTCGTTCGTTTGCGCATAGCCACACATGGAAAGAAAATGCGGATGTTCTTTTGCGAATGGCGGCGCCTGGATGATTCTAATGAGAATATTTTCATGAGGGCTCGGCGGTACTGATCTGCGGGACGAGCTGTTGTTTTCGCGCGATATGGGAGTGTTTTTGGCGCTTTTGAGAATGGGACCTGAAAAAGGACCGAAAATGAGAGTGCTCGTCATCAAGATCGGAGCCGTCGGGGACGTGGTCATGGCCCTTTCCGGGGTAGAGGCTGCCCGAGACCGGTGGCCCAACGCCCATATCACCTGGCTTTGCGGACGCACGGTCGAGCCTCTTTTAAGGGTTTACGGCCACGTTGATGAGGTCATCGGTGTGGACGACGTCGGACTTTTGCGCGGGAATCTTGCTGAAAAAATTAAAGTTCTGATAGGTGTCTGGGCCCGATTGTTCCTGCGGTCCTTCGACCTGGTCGTTACAGGACATTCGGACCGCCGCTATCGGTGGCTGAGCGTGACGGCGAGGGCGAAAGAGCGTCGTGGGTTCGATGATCGCCTCAATCTTGTTCCGGGTCGCTACCATGGTGATGAATATGCCCGACTGATCCTGGGCCAGGACTATCCGACGGGCCGTCTCTTCCGACCAGCGCCGCTTCGGCCGTCTTTAGACCCGGAACTCGAGAAGGCGATACCCGCTGATGGCCATCCCTTGATCGCTTTCGCTCCCGGTGGCGCTAAGAACATCCTCCGAGATGATTCTTTGCGGCGGTGGCCGGTCGGACATTACGCCGAATTGGCGGCGAAGCTCTTGGCCGGTGGATATCAGGTCGTCCTGACCGGCGCCGAGTCCGACCGCTGGATCTTGGAATATTTCAAGGGTTTGGGTGTGGTCGACCTAGTGGGGAAGACCACGGTGACCGATCTGATCGCCGTCTATGGCAAATGCCGATTGGTCGTGACGCATGACAGCGGGCCCATGCACCTGGCCGCCCTGGCGGGGGCGAGGGTGCTGGCCCTTTTTGGCCCCACCATCCCTTCGGAAAAAGTCCCGTTGGGTGGTCTCGTCCATTCCCTATGGGGTGGGGAAGAGCTTCCCTGCCGGCCTTGTTATGATGGGCGGAACTATGCCAAGTGTTCGCGGAACATTTGTTTGGAGGATATCGGGGTTGAAAGGGTGTTGGCCGAGGCGAAGGGGATATTGAATGCGAAAGATTGAGTTCTTTCGTTCCGTCCCACACTCCGTCCGTACTTTAAGCGCGTTTTTTTTGGCCATCTTTGTCCTGGCTTGGGTGTGGCTTCAAGGCGGGAAGTACCGACCCGATGATTCCGATGACGCTTGGTCTCTTGCTTATTGTTACGATTATGCTCACCACGGCATCGTGGTCGACCGGGTATCGGGTTATACACAGGACCAAGCGGGGGTTCAGTATTTTGGGAAGACCTACGCTCGGATTACGGCTGTGGTTTTGGATAACCTGGGTTGGACCAAAACCACGGGTCATATCCTTCCTTTGGCCTTTCTTTTGGTCGGGATCGCCCTTTGGGTCCCCCTTTTGAAGTTTTTCGGGTTTTCGGCAGGGTCCATCTTTGCCTTTGTGGCTTCGGCCCCATTATTCGAACCCTTTTTTTCGGTCTCGGTCTGCGCCCGACCTGAGTCCTTTATCTTCATGTTGGCGACTCTTGCCGCTTTTTTGTTCCTTCGTGGTGGTTATTTCCTGTGTTCGTTGGTCATTGGCTTGGCCGCAGAGACCCACCCAACCGGGGGTGTGGTCGCTCTTTCCTACGTTTTGGCGGTCGTTTTTGGGGGACGGGAATTTTTGGGACATTGGCTTAAAAAGCCATGGAGCGTCGTCGGTCCCATACTCCTAGGTGGTGTCTTGAGCGTTGCTTATTTCGTTTGGCTGCATGCCGATGTTCTGGCCCGGTTACCATCTTTCTTGCTTCAAAGCAACTCCCCAAGAGGCGGGCAGTTTCCGAACCTGTTATTCGTTTACTTCTTCCAAACAAAATTTCTGAGACATCTTCCGGAACTTGCCGTTTTTTTGGTTGCGGTATTTTTTTATTTCAAGAAGGGGCTGGCTCGTTCGAATCTATTTTTGACCGCCCTGTTCGGTCTATCGTTCCTGCTTTCGCTGATCTTGCGCCACCCGAATTTTCATTACGCCATTTTTTGTTTTCCGGCTTTCCTGCTCTTGACCCTGCAGATGGCAGAAAGACTGGGCCGGACCGGATGGCTATTGATCGGATGGTTGGTTCTCTTGGCGCCGCAATATCTTATGATCGCTTATATGAACCGTTCATTTGATTTCGGAAGAGAAATCTCCGAGATCGAAGAAGCCGTGCCCCAGGATCCCTTACCCGTTCTGGGCGGCGCGAACGACTGGTATGTTTTTCATGACCGCGAATTTTATTTCAATTTTTATATGGACCGTCAGACACCGTTTCAGGGAAAAGAGTTTTATTTGATCGAGGACGATGGATACAGGGCTTTGCCTTTGGACCGCAAACGTTGGATCGAGCAGGGTTTTCGCGCCGAACCTGTGCAGGATTTGAGCATCAATGGACGTCACTTCTCCATTCTCCGGGAGACCGCCCGGAAACCCGTCGGCCACTCCGGCCTTTAAAACCAAGACCCCCCTTGTATACTGGGCTGTTGTCAGTCCGGCCTATGGACACCTTGGAGAACTTTTCTTGATCATCGGCATCGATGGGACCAGCCTTTTGGGGGACCGCAAAGGGGTGGGATGGTACCTGACCCACCTTTTGGAGGCCTTGTCCCACATCCTGGAAGAGGACAAGCTCTACGTCTGGCTGAACAGCCCCTCGCCCGAGGAAAGGGCGCGGGTCAGTGAGAACCGTTTCGTGGCGGTCAGCGCCACCCACTATCCCTGGGCCGCCTTGCGGCTGACCTGGAACACCCTGGGGACGCCGGCCCTGGAGAGCCTGATCGGACGCCCGGCGGATCTTTATTTTTATCCCACAGGAATGCCCATCCCGCAAAAACACGGGAAAAAGGTCCTCTTCCTTCATGAGTTGACCTGCCTGACCCAGCCCGAAATGGCCGATCCGGAGGAATTCCAGACCTTCGTGCCGGAGCTCCAAAAGCAGATCGCCAAGGCCGACCTGGTCCTGACCTGTTCCGAATATAACCGGCGCGAGTTGATCAAGCACTTCTCGGGCCTCACCGAGGCCAAGGTGCGGGTGGTGCCTTATGGCGTCCCCGAGAGTTTCCTGAAGCCTGCTTCCACCGCCCAGGTCCAGAATCTCCGGTCGCAGTACGGCCTGAACAAGCCCTATTTCCTTTTCACGGGACGGCTGGAGCCGCGCAAGAACCTCCTTCGCCTCGTCCATTCCTTCCTGCTCTTCACCCAAAGGGTCAAGACCGACCATCAATTGGTGCTGGCGGGCCCCCGGGGTTGGATCGGGGAGGATTTCATCCAATTCATCCTGGCGCCCCAGGTCGTCGAAAGGGTCCGGTGGATCGATTCGGTCGCCAGCCCCGACCTGCCCGCCCTCTACTCGGGGGCCGATGCCTTTTTCCTCCCGTCGGTCCGGGAAAGCTTCGGGCTTCCCGCCCTCGAGGCCATGGGATGCGGCACGCCGGTCATTTGTTCCAATACCGGCGCTCTCTCCGAGGTGGTGGGGGATGCGGCTTGGCTGGTGGACCCGACGAAGGTCCCTGATTGGTCCCTGGCCATGCAACGGATCGTCACCGAACCCGAGTTCGGCAGGCTCCTGAGGGAAAAAGGCCGGACCCGGGTCGGCCTCTTCAAGATGGAGAACTCCGCCAAACAGACCCTGGCCGCTTTCCGCCTGGCCGTCCAAACCCATGGCTGAACGCCGGCGCAAAAAAGGGCCCAAGGCGCCGGCCGGGTCCCGGAAGGCCCGCTCCAGGACCGTGCGGCCTTCCGGTGGGGGCCCTTCCCGGAAAAAGCCCCGTCGCCTTTCCGGCCGGATCTTCAAGGACCTGAACCAGGAACTTCCCGAGCCCCCTTTCCCCGACTTCCCGGAAACTTCCCACCTTCGGCGGATGGAACAGAAATTCGAGATGTCCCTGGCCCGTCCGCGGGTCTCCGTGGTGGTGGCGGCCCGCAACGAGGTGGACCGGCTTTGGCATTGCTTGTTCGCCCTCAAGACCCAAACTTATCCGCCCGACGAGATCATCCTGGTGGACAACGCTTCCGAGGATACGACGGTCGATTTCGTGCGCTCCAATTACCCCCAGGTCAAGGTCCTGGAGTGCCAGGAGATCTTTGGGCGGACCATGGCGGTCAACCTGGGCGTCAAGACCGCCGGCGGCGATCTGGTGGCCATCGTGGATCCGGGGGTGGTGGTGAAACCCGACTGGCTCCAAAAACTCGTCACCGGATTCCAGGCCAATTGGCCCAAGTTCGGCGTCATGGCTTCCTTCCCCCTGGGGGAGGAGGGAAAGCGGGAACAGGGCGGGGAATGGGACCAGACCTTGAACTTTTTGGGCCGTCCCATCAAAGGCTATTGGCCGGACGAGCGCCTGGTCTTTTGCCCCCCGGAGGGTGCCTGGATCTATCCACGGTTCCTGGCCCCGGAGGGACCCTTCGACGAGGATTATGGGTGGTTCGGGGGGGCGGCTTACCTGGGCTGGCGTATGCGTGCGTCGGGCCGCTTTTCGGGTTGGAACCCCGAGGCGAAGATATTCAGGTCGGTGGGTCCCGGGGAGGACGAACCGGGATGGAAAAGGGTCTTTTGGTCCAACCGCAACCGGTGGTTGAACCTTCTTCTTTTCCTGGAAGGGGGCAACCTCTGGAAGATCATCCCTTGGATGTTCCTGGAGTGCGCTTTCCTGACGCTGAAGGGCCTGGTGATGAGCTTCAGCACATTGGTGGGTACCCTGTTGGCCGCCGGTTGGATCCTATTCCACACCAAGCTGGTCCTGGAAAAAAGACGGGTCCTCCAGGAAAAACGAAAGGTGCCCGACCGGGAGATCCTTGGGCTGGTGAGCGGGCGGGTGGTCTCGGACAACGTTCCCATGTCCCGCCTGCTGAATATTTTGTCCCTGGCCTATTGCCGGTTGGTGGGCTTGAAGGTCCTGGAGTGGCAATGAGGGGACCGGTGAATTGCCGGTTGGAAAATGTTTTTCGCGGGGTTAAACTCGGGGCCACTTCTGGGAAGGGGAAAGATCCTTGGCCAAGGGCGTAAAGAAAGAATCCGTCGTTATCAGCGATCCGAATCGCTGTGAGATCTGCGGCACCAAGCTGACCCTTTATCCCAAGAGCTACGCTCCCTGCCCCCGTTGCCAAAAGCGTGTCTGCCGCCGTTGCTGGGACGCCTCCTGGGCCTCCAAGTCCTTCGCTTCCGATCAATGCTCCCACATGCAGGAAAATGACGGGCAGACCTTGAACCCGGTGGAGGGCGGATTCCGCTTCCAGTGGGACTGGTACCGGATCCTGGCCTCCCTGGTCGTGGTCGCCCTTTTGGCGATCCTCCTTTATTTCGTCCTGAACCTCTTTGTTTTCTGATCCAGACCCCAGGATAACGACTTGCGCATCGCCTTGGTCCACGATTGGTTGACGGGCATGCGGGGCGGGGAGAAGGTCCTGTCCGGCCTGATGGAGCTTTTCCCCGGCGCCGATATCTTCACCCTCGTTTACCGCCCTGAGAAATTCGGGGACCTTTTTGAGGGCCGCCGGGTCATCACCTCGGCCCTCCAACGTTTGCCCTTCGGGAAGACCCGCTATCCCTACTACCTGCCCTTCTATTGGGAATTGATGGGCGGCTTCGACCTTTCCTCCTACGACCTGATCGTTTCCTCCAGTTCGGCCTGCGCCAAATGGGTGCGCAACCCCAAGAACGTGCTCCACGTTTGCTATTGCCATACCCCCATGCGCTACATCTGGGACCTGTTCGACGATTATTTCGGGCCTTCGACCTCTCCCTGGGTGCGCTGGCCGGCCAAGTTCGTCCGTCCCTACCTCCAACGTTGCGACCTGAAATCCAACGAAGGGGTGACGCACTTTTTGGCCAATTCCACCGAGGTTCAAGGGCGGATCAAGCGCCTTTACGGGCGGGAATCCCAGGTCTTCCATCCGCCGGTGGAGGTGGGCCGGTTCCAAGGGCCCAAAGAACAGGGGGAATATTATTTGGTCCTTTCCGCCCTGGTGCCCTACAAAAGGGTCGACCTGGCGGTCCGGGTTTGTACCGAAAGGAAGCTTCCCTTGGTCGTCGTGGGTCGGGGTCCCGAAGAGCGGCGTTTAAAGTCCTTGGCGGGTCCTACGGTGACCTTCAAGGGCCAAGCCTCGGACGAGGAAGTGGCTTCTTATTATCGAAGGGCGAAGGCCCTTCTTTTTCCCGGCAAGGAAGATTTTGGGATCGTACCTGTTGAATCCTTGGCCGCGGGATGCCCGGTCATTGCCTTTGGGGAAGGGGGCGTCATGGATACCCTGAAGGACGGGGAGACGGGTGTTCTTTTCCGGGAACAGACCCTGGCGGCCCTGGGCGAAGCTTTAGAGCGTTTCGAGGGGATGTCCTTCGATCCGGAGGCCTTGCGCGAAAGGGCCAAGCCTTTTTCCAGGGAGAGGTTCCTTTTCAAGATCCAGGTCTATTTCCGGCGCCTTTACGGCATCCCCGCCATTCCCGATAACAAGGTCTGAATCGGTCATCGATCCAGCGGCATGGGGATCAAAAGCCCCAGTGGGAAAGGTCCCTCTCCAGGAGCTTTTCGAGTTTTTGGACATCTTCTCGATAGAATTCTTTAAGTTCTGCTTTGAATTCATCGGAGATGGGGTCGCGTTGTTCAAAACGGATGTTTCGATTGAAAAAGAACGCCAGGATACCGGACCTCCCTTTCCACCCGATAAGCGACTTGAAGCGAATGGCTGCCATTTCGATAAGGGAATAGATCCTTTGCAGCGGGATCGATTGGACCTGTCGGTTCTCATTGATCTTGGGAAAGTGGGTCCGGCCATCGGATGGCAGGCCTAGGAAGGTCAACACATCCTCGTAAACTTGTTTGGGATCTTCGATCATGTCCTCCAAGAGAATGACCTTCACTTTGGCCCGGTCGACGCGGGAGAACAGGACATCGATCTTCTGTCCGATCTTCCCGAAGTCGTGATAATAAAGGAATTTTTTTTCGCTTGTGGCAAGGGGTATCCGTCGTCCTTCCCGGCGATCGGCTTCGGCCCTCCAGGCCTCCTCGAAATCCCGAATGTTCTCTTCTCCGACGAAGAGCCCATAAGAATGACGGGATTGAACGAGGTCGATCGGATTGCGCAACATCACGATGAACTTGGCCTCTTGGTTGAATTTCAGTATCTCCGGGACGGCGCATTCCGAATGTAGGTAATTGGTGCTTCCTTCCCCAATGGCCAAGTGGCGGGCCGGATCGGCTTTGTCGAAAAGGGACATGTAGGTGCTTTTTTCCATTTTGGAGTGATGAAAATCAAAATCGAAGTAATGGGGTTCCTTCGGATCGCTGAAAAAGACATTGGGGTGCTGGGATAGGTATTGGCTCAGGGCCGTGGTCCCGCAACGGGGAGCGCCGATGATGAAAAAGTTGGGTTTCACTTGTCCTTCCGTTCCTTGAGAAAGATCGGCCAGGAGGTTTGGCCGTCCGGCGATGGGCCGAGGATTTGGGGCTTTCTCTGTTATAACCCAATGGTTTCCTAGTGTCATGGGTTAAGGCATATCCTCTTCGCGCTCCTCTGCGGCCGGTGATCCGAACGGGTGAGGCGGGACTGGTTTCGGAACGTCTTGCGAAGCATAAGGATTTTATGAGTTGGTCGGCTACGATATAATCAGTTCCCGAAAATCCACCCGCTTGAGGGTCCATGAAGCTTCGCCTCCCCTCCCTTTTTTCCCTGATCAGTTTCGTTTTGGATGGTTCATTGGTGGCGGGCTCTTTCCTGCTGGCGAACTGGCTGAGGTTCGATTCGGGTCTCTTGCGAACGGGCGGCCACGCCGATTATCCCCACTACCGGTCCTTCCTCCTTTTCTTCGTGATCGTCCATTTGGTCGCCTTCAAGTATATGGGTCTTTACCGCAGTCGCCGCGGGATCTCAGGAGTGGACGAACTGTCCAAGGTCTTCCTGGCCGCCCTGGCCGCCACGATCGTCATCGCGGCCTGCACGTTCCTCGTCAAATTCTTCGCCTTCTCCCGCTTGGTGATCGGTTTTTCGGCGGGATTGATCGTGGCCGGGGTCTGGACCGAGCGGACCCTCTTGCGGCGGGTCCAGGTCGTCCTGAGAAGGCGTGGCATCGGGGTGACGCGGGTCCTGGTCGCTGGGACCGGCGAAACCGCCCGGGTTCTGCTCCAAAGGATCCGTCATAATCCGGGCCTGGGTTACCGGGTCATTGGGGTGGTTTCGGAAGGGAAGCGTTCCGGAGAAGTGGAGGGCCATAAGGTCTTGGGGCCCATCTCCCGGTTTACCGCGATCCTTCAAAAGACCGCTCCGGAAGAGGTCATTTTCGCCCTGCCGGCCCCGGCCCATGGACAGTTGGTCCCTCTGCTGGTGGCGCTCCAAGCCACCCAAACCCGCTACAAGATCGTCTCGGACCTCTTCGGGCTCATCACCAACCCGGTGGAGAGCGATGTGCTGATGGGAATGCCCATCTTCGAGATGAAGGAAGCGCCCTTGAATGCCTGGCATAACCGGGCCATCAAGAGGACCTTCGATCTGGTCCTATCCCTGGTGGGGATCGTGCTTTTGAGCCCGGTCTGGATCACGGTCGCCATTGGGATCAAGCTCACCTCGCCCGGTCCGGTCCTTTTCCATCAGAAACGGGTAGGAAAGGACGGCCGGGTCTTCCACATGAGGAAATTCCGCTCGATGTCGGTGGGTTCGGAGACCGTGGCCTTCACCAAGAAGAACGATCCCCGGGTGACGCCCTTCGGGGCCTTCCTGCGCAAGACCAGCCTGGATGAGATCCCTCAGTTGCTCAATGTGGTGACCGGGCGCATGAGCCTGGTGGGGCCCCGCCCCGAGGTGCCCGGCCTGGTGGAGAAGTTCCACAAGGAGATCCCGCGTTATTTTGAACGGCATCAGGTGAAGTCCGGCATCACCGGTTGGGCCCAGGTGAACGGCCTACGGGGCAATACCTCCCTGGAGGAGCGGGTGAAATACGACATCTATTACATCGAGAATTGGAGCCTTCTGTTGGATATCAAGATCCTGGCACGCACCGTTCTGGACATCCTGGAGCATGAACATGCCTATTGAGCGGGAAAAGAGAGGACGGGCATGAAGATACTGGTCACCGGCGGGGCCGGGTTCATCGGAAGCCATGTGGTGGACGCCTACCTGGAGGCGGGCCACCAGGTGGTGGTCGTGGACGACCTGTCCACCGGCAAGAAGGAGAACCTGAACCCCAAAGCCAAGTTCCATAACATGAGCATCCTGGACGACAAGCTCCAAGAGTTGATGCAGGACGAGGGGATCGAGGTGGTCAACCATCACGCGGCCCAGATCAAGGTGAAGGCGTCCTTGGAGGACCCTTATTTCGACGTAAAGACCAATGTGCTGGGCTCGGTCCTCCTGCTCGACCTATGCCGCCGGGCCGGGGTGAAGAAGTTCATCTATGGTTCCTCGGGTGGCGCCCAGTATGGGGAGATGACCGATAAGCCCTTTCCGGAAACCCAACGGGCCCGTCCTTTTTCGGTCTATGGGGCCAGTAAATACACCGTTGAAATTTACGCGGATGTTTTCGCCCAGAATTTCGGGTTGGAATTCGTCGTTCTGCGCTATGCCAATGTCTATGGTCCGCGGCAGGACGCCTTGGGGGAAGGCGGCGTGGTCGCCATCTTCACCCATTGCATGCTCCATGGCGGGGAATTCGTGATCTTCGGCGACGGCTACAACGTCCGGGACTATGTCTATGTGAAGGATGTGGCCCGGGCCAACCTTTTGGCCCTGGACCACCCGCACAACGACGTCTTCAATATCGGGACGGG
>DASZRK010000029.1 GCA_035549195.1 bacterium | reverse complement strand
CATTCGTGGCCATTGGCTTGTGCCCAATGGCCGGGTATGGGCTGGCTGGTTGATTTTGAGAAGTCTCAGTGTCTGACGCTGTCTGGGATTGTGTTGGGGCGGGTTGGGTTTGGGAGACCGCCGGAGCCAGGGGCTTGGCCGCCAAGAGCTTCCCGATCCAGCTACGGCCCAGCAACAGCAACAGGCCTAGGGCCAGGATCCCATGGACCATCCAACGCCTAGTCAGGGTCCCCAAGGCTCGCTTCAGGTTAGCGGCCAGGAACTTCCGCAGGGGGTCCGAGGTCAGGTAGAGGTAGAGCTCTTGCAACGGAGTATGCCCTGCTGAAGCACCCCTCACCCCACCTTCTCCCCCAAGTGGCGAGGGTTTAGACATGGAACCGGAGGCCCTATCCCCCGAATCCGCGTCCCCAGGGTCGACCACCGCTTTCCTATCCTCTTTGACTTGGCTTTCGGTCTTAGGTTCCGGGCTGACCACGGCTGGCGCCTTCTGGACCTGCCCCACCTTAAAGCTATCGACCGGGTTGCCGGCCTTGACCCAGGCCACCAGCTTCTTGCATTGGTCGGGGGTCAGGTAGTCGTCCAAGACCGCCCCCAGGGCCCTTTCGACCTGTTCGGCGTCCCCCAGTTCGGCCAGGACCAGCAGATGGACCTCGGTAATAGAAAAACCCTTATTTTCGGTGTTCAGAGCCTGAACACTCTTTTCAAGGGTTTTTCGGGCCTCGGGGGTTAAGACCCGGGTGATCTTCCAGGCGTTGTTCACCTTGGCCGCCGACAATCCCAATTCCGCCGCGACCTTCCTTTGGGTCTGTCCCGTGTACCGCTTCATCCGCCGCTCGATGGCCAGGTCCCACCGCCACCAGGACATAGGCTCCCACCTGTTATCCAGGATGGCCGCCAGCTCCTCCTCATCCTCGCTCAACCCCTCCAGCACCACTGCCCGCAGGATCGCCAGCCCGGCCAGCTTGGCCCCCGCCAGGCGCACGTGGCCCCCGATGAGCAGGTATTCATAGCCGGGGTATTTGGTCTTTTCGGCTTCCGTCAGTGCGCGGACCCGGATCTCGACCTGTTGGCCTTTGGCCTGAAGGGACTCGGCCATGGCCTGGGCGGCCTGAGGGTCCACCGGGCCCCGGGGGTTTTCCGGATTGGCCAGGATCTGGCCTAAGGGAATGTCAACGATCTGGGCGACGGCATTGGCGACGGGACTCATTCGATACCTCCGGCTTATAGGGTGACGGCCGGGCAAATCTTAAAAAAACGTTCGGGGGGCTTCCAGGAATTTTGAAAAACGGAAAATAATTGTGCAGTCGAAAATTGTTTTCCGGTCAGTCTTTGGGCGGTTTTGAAACCGGGGGGGAGAACCGAAAGCCGGGGGGACAAGGTCCCCCCGATCTTTCAGGGCCCCGGGCGGAGAACCCGGGACCCAAGGAGGCTCCGCCAGCGATCCCTTGGCGGATGCCAAAGGCGCGGCTGAAGCGTCTTACTTCGACATGTCGTCCTTCTTCATGTCGTCCTTCATGTCGGTCTTCATATCGTCCTTCTTCATCGAGTCATCTTTCTTCATGTCGTCCTTCATCGTGTCGTCCTTCTTCATCACGGCCTTCTTCATCATCTTCTTTTTCTTCATTTTCTTCTTACTTTTCATCATTTTTCCCGGGGTGGCCGCAGGCGTGGACGACATCATGGCTTCATCCGCCAAGGTCATCCCGGCCGCGCCGAGGAACAACACCGACATCAAGACCACAAAAAAACGCTTCATGAGACCCTCCTTGAAATTGAAAGAGCGGTCGACCGCCCTTGAAGACCCATCGGCCGGCCTGGAACCGGTCCAAAACGCAGATACGGCGCCAAGCGGGCGAAAGTTACATTTTCAGGGGAAGCTTTCGCGGGGCCTGGACCCCATCGGATCACGGACCCAGGCAGGTAACCTCGTTCAAGACCCGGCCGTATGGGGAAGAGAGGGGCTTGGCCCCGTTCCGACCCAAGGAGCCTTGAAGGAAAGGAGCCGATGATGGACGAGGACATTCGGATCGCAGGGATCCAGGCTAGCCGGGCACTGGCCGAGACCCGCGAATATACGAGGATCGCCGAGGAATACCGGGCGGCCGTGAACGCCCGCGATCTGACGGCGATCGGCAGGACGCTCCATCCCGACCTTCATTTCGTGGGGCCCGCCGGCGAGGTGCATGGCCGGGAGAGTTTTTTGGGGATCTACACGAAGGCTTTCGCCGACCTGGAGAAGTTGGATCGGACGACCGAGGCCTTGGAGAACAACCTGGTCTATTTCAAGTATTACCTGGTCCTGCCCCCGCCCCTCGCCCCGATCCAAGGCACCCTGAAGACGACCCACGCGGAAGATGGGCTCATTCGAAAGATCGAAATGACCCACCCCTCGAGCCGGACCGGGAATGAACCGAACCCCCAATGACCAGGGCCAAGGACAGCCTGGACCGGACGGGCGTCAGCCGAGCTCTTGGGCGAGCCCGAGGAGGATCCCCTCGGGACCCCGCAGATAACAGAGCTTGTAGCTGTTCTCGTATCGGACCACCTCGCCGACGAGCTGGGCGCCGCGCGCGCGGAGGCGGGTGAGCGTGCCCTCGATGTCCTCCACGGTGAACATGACGCGCAGGTAGCCCAGGGCGTTCACCGGGGCCCGGCGGTGGTCGGCGGCGACGGCGGGGCGCAGGAACCGCGAGAGCTCGAGCCGACTGTGTCCGTCGGGGGTGGCCATCATGGCGATCTCGACGGACTGGTCGCCCAGCCCGGTCACCCGCCCGGCCCATTCCCCCTCGATCATGGCCCGGCCCTCGAGCTTCAGGCCCAGCTCGGTGAAAAAAGCGATGGCCTCCTCGAGCGACTCCACCACGATCCCGACGTTGTCCATCCGCCGCAGGTTGTTCTTTCCGGTCATCTTGTCTCCGATCGTTATGATCCCACCGCCAATTCCCTGAAGGACTACCGGTCCCCCGCCGAAGCGTCGCCGTCAGTTGCCGCGCCTTCGACCTTGTAATTCATGAAATGACAGGCCTGTTCCAGGCTCCTTCCGGTCTTCGGGTCCCATATCAGGACCGCCATTTCGGACGGGAGCAGGAAACCTTCCACGGCCTTATAGGCGATCCGGACCTCGCGTTCCTCCCCGGCTTGATCGGTCCAACCCGTCAGGACATAACCCCGGGGGGAGCGGTCAAAGATCGTATCCATGGCGAATTTGGAGCCGTCGGTCCTTTCCCCCCGGACCGAATGGATCTTGAACCCCGTATCCAGGACAAAATGATGGGCTTCCTGCTTGTCCCCCAGGTCGACCAGGAGGTTGTCGCCGCCGTCCCCGATCCGGGCGTCGAATTTTTGAAGATCCCCGGCCGTAAAGACCTCTTCCACCATGAATCCCGACCAAAGGTTGATGATCCGTGCCGCCAATGACCGCATGGCCTTGCCCAGGTCGTCCATCCCCGAATCGAAACGGTCCTCCCCCGACCGGGGGATGGACGGGCTTTCGATCTCCCATCCCGTCGACGGGTCCCAGTCAAGGGAGACCCCGAACCCATCCAAAGCCTTGACGACGGGCGCCTTCTTGCCGAACTTTTCCACCGCCTTATCGCGGATCTTGTCGATCAGGTCGCTCCGGAACTCGCCATGAAGCCTCCGGAGCCCCTCCCGCGGGAGGTTGTAATAGACCGAATTGATGCCTTCCAGGATCTTCGCCGTCTTGGGATCGGTCCCGGCCAGGGCCGGGTGGAGCAGGAAGAGGAGGGACAAAAGGATCGGGGATCGCCATACCTTGTTCAATAGGGCCTCCGGGGGAAGATCGGGC
The DNA here is from genome assembly GCA_035549195.1 of bacterium. Taxonomy (NCBI): domain Bacteria; species bacterium. The sequence continues at coordinate 47,766 of DASZRK010000029.1, read as the reverse complement.
CATTCTAACAGGCCAGCGGGGCCCTGACCGCGAAACATCCTGGGACATTGCCGGGCCAGGGAAAGGCCAGGGCCCTCCGGTCAAAAGCCTCCCCGGCGTGGACAGCTATTTCCTTTTTATGGACCGAAACAAAAGGAGGGTCACCGTGAGCATCACTACGAACAGCAGATAATATCCATGGTACGGGGTGGTCAAGGTCGCGAATTCGCCTCCCCATAGGATCACGAGCAGAAGGACGAACCAAAGATCCTTCCAAGTGGGCGGTGGAAAAGCGCGCCTCCGGGACCTGGAATTTTTCCCCGATCTTCTATTTTTTGACCTCAAATAGTTTCACCCTTCCGGCCGATCCGCCCTCAACTGTAGTTGAACGACTTTTTGACCATCAGGAAGAGCTTATGATCCGCCGCCTTGGGGCCCTTCCAAAGAAGATGCAATTGCGGAGGGGCCTTATCCCCCAGCTTTCGGCGCCAAACCATCGCCAGGCGGTGCGGACCGGCCTTCAAGGCCATCTTTCCCTCCGTTGTTCCCGGCGCCGTGAGGACCCTCTTTCCATCGATGGTCAAGGAAACCGGGTCCGAACTTTGCACCCGGAAGGAATAGCTTCCCTCCTCCTCGGCGTCGAATTCCCCTTTCCACGACGCGCTCAAGACGGGCCCGGGCGCCCCGAGATCCCCTTCGCTCGTCACATCCAGGAAAGCCACTTGGTGGCGGGCGGTGGGAGGGCCTTTCAGGTCCGGGGTCGGGTAGAAGGTCCCTTCCACCCCACAGAAGAATCCGTAGCTCTTCAGGCAACCCTCATCCAGGGCCCGGACCTTCCCATCCGGACCCTGGAAGGTCTCGGTGGACTTGGGCCAATCGTATTTCTTTTTCCCTTTTGGATCGTAAGGGCAGGTGGAATAAATGAGGATCGGATAGTCATTCACCTCCAGGTCCAGCTTGTCCCGGTCCCGGACGGTCTTCCGGTCGACCTGGAGGGTCACGGGGCCGCCCTGGATGAAGAACTGATAAACCCCCGCTTGGGGCGGATGGAACCAGGCGGTCAGGGTTTCCGAGAGCCGGTCCGGATCCTTCAAGGTGTCATAGAAGGCCCAAAAGCCCCTTTGCTGGTGAACATCCACGTTCCGGATGGGATAAAAATAAGCGACCGTCTCCCCCTTCCCGTTCTTCCATTCCTCCTCCGGCTGGGGCCGTCGGTTGGTCTGCTTGTTGTAGTCCATGATGTCCTTGAGGAGCTGGAGGCTGGCCCTTTTCCCCGGGTCCAAAAGGAATCCGGTGCGCCAATAGAGCTTGGAATAGTTGGGCCAAAGATCGAAGGGTGCTTCCAGGCGGCGCACCTGGCCCCGGCCGAAGGCCTGCAGGTCCTCGGGGGTCAGTTGGTCGTAAAGGGTCGGGGTGACGAAGAACCGGACATCCTTGAGGCGGCTCATTTTCTGGAGGACCAAGGCCAGGTCGGGGGAGGCGGATCGGGCCGGGTTCCCCGCCAGGAGGAACAAGGCCAGCCCAAGGATCGATACAGGACGTTTCATAACCCTCTTTTCGGACCCTATCCAGGGACCCACCAACCGATCACAGGCTACCACGGCTTCTTCGCCAATACCCAAGGATCCCTGCCAGGATCAGGGCCTCCCCGGCCCAAAAAAGGGGCCATTCGTAGGGACCGGGCACGAGAGCCTCAGGCCCGGTCCGGCCCGGCCCCTTTGTTCAAAGGCGCCTTTAATAAACTTCGAATAAGATCCGAAGCCGGGTCTTGGAATCGATGGCGACATTCGCATTGGTCGCCGGTTTAAATCGCCACTTCGACGCTGTTTTTAAGGCGATGGCGTCCAACTCATCATTGCCGCTCGGATCCAAAAGCCGTGGTGTCACGACACCTTGGGCCGTGATCAGAAATTCAATGACCACATGGGTTTTAAGGTTTTGGTCCCTTAAATAAGCGGGAATGACCGGGGCCGGGGCATAGATCGCTACCGGTCCATGGGTCGGCCCCAAATCGGGTCCGGCATCCACTTGGTTCTTCTCCGGGGCTTTGGGAAGTTCTTTTTTTTCGACCCTTTTTTTGCGGCTTTGCTTCCGGCTGAATATCACTTCTTCCTCGACCTGGACGGCTTCAGCTCCGGTCAAGTGGGCATTGGCGGGCAATTGGACGATCTGGGCCTCCACATAGCCGGCCGGATCGAAGGTATCCCTCAAAAAGGACCAATGCCCCGATCCCAGCGCGAGGAAAAAAAGGAATTCCAAGGCCAAGGCGATCCCGGCCGCTTGGCGGAGTCTTTTTTCGTCGGCTCCCGATCTTAACAGGGTGCCCGCGATCGTCATTTTTCTTCACCCGCCTCGGCGACCAAAGCGAACTTTCGCACACCCACTTCTTTGGCCTTGTCCATGGCCTGAACGACCAAACCGTAACCGGCGGCCTGATCCGCATTCACGATGACCACCTCCTGGGGGTTGGCCTGCATCTGGTAGGTCAATTGGGCCCCCAATGTTCCCAAGTTCACTTGGGTCTTATTGACCAAAAGGGTCCCGTCCTTTTTGACCGTGAGGATGATGTTTTGCTTCATGTTCTCGGCCTTTCCCGACATTTTGGGGAGGAGCACCTTGACGCTATTGATCCGGGTCATGGCCAGGGAGGACACCATAAAGAAGACCAAAAGGAAAAAAATAACGTCGATCATGGGGATGATCTCGATCCTGACGCGCTTGGCCGGTCTTTGTCGGATCTGCATCAGTTCTTCCTTCTTTCCGCGCCCATCCGGGCCTCCAATAGACGGGAAGCCGCCGATTCCATTTCATAAATGAAGTTCTTGATGTCGTTGTTGAAGTAATTATTGGCGATGACGCAGATCAGGGCGATCACCAACCCGGTCGCGGTGGCGATCAGGGCTTCCGCGATCCCGCCGGTAATGGAATAGGGGTCATCCACCCCGCTTTGGGTCAAGACCTTGAAGGATCCCATCATGCCAATGATGGTCCCCAAAAGGCCCATTAAGGGAGCGATGGTGATGGTCGTGTCCAGGACATGGACCCTTTTTTCAAGGATGGGGACCCAGCTTTCCCCCTCGTTCTTCATGGCGATCTCCATTTCCGCCGTCGGATTCTTGAAATGCTCAAGACCGGCTTTTAGCACCGCCGCGACAGGAGTGGCCTTGCCCGCGCAAAGCTTGAGAGCCTCGGCCGTTCTGCCTTCTTGAACTTTCTGCAGGACATCTTGGGTAAGATCGGGCGGGGTCACATATTGCTGGTGGAGCGCTTTCCACCGTTCGACGATGACCGTTAAGGCGATCAATGACGATCCCAGGAGCGGGGCCATCATGAATCCACCCCTGAAAATGAATTTGAACCCCTCGAATAAACCGCTCATTTCCGTTCCTTTCCATTCCTGAATTAAAAAAGGCAGGACGCCGGGCAGCCCCGGACGGCCATCCGGCATCTTCCCAGCCGCTTTTGCATCCCTTTTTCCCCGCTTCGAGGACCTTGGCCGAACGGAAAATGAATTGCCGTCCCGCTCCAGGGTGATCGCCGTTGGGTCCATTGGCGATGAAGATGGGATATCGATCATCGAAAACATTCAACCTGTCCGGCCCGCCTTCAGGCCCTGAAGGCCCCTTTCCTTCTGGAAGGCATGGCCCGGGCCGTCCGGCGCCGACCTAGAACAGGCCTTCTTGGACATTGACCCCGTACCAGATATCCAGGCCCGTTACTCCCGTGGATTCCATCTCGCCTTTCATCGGCTCCGATCGCATGAAAGCGGGGGCCTTCGAGACATCGGACGCCTCATGGGCCACGATGGCGATCTCCGGCTTTCCCGGCAGGTGGTGGATACTGTAGTTGCTGTTCTTGTACTTCCTTCCCGGATGGTTGTGTTTCCCGCCGTCCTCCTTGTAAAAACAATCCAGCCAAAATCCGTAGTCCCGCACCTCATTTCGGGCGATCACAATGCCACCGGTCATCCGGGGCTGTTCCGTGTATCTTCGCTCGGTCGTGTCCAACCCGTACCAGACCATGGGGACCTGGGTGTCGGCCTTGTCCATGGCGGCCATGAACTCGGGCGACCGGACCAGATCCACTCCCTCGCCCAAACGGGCGCATTTCAGGGTGATGATGAAGGTTCCGCGGTCGTTCAGGTCGCGGTGCAGACTGTAGGCGGAAAATCCATGGGCCTTTAGCTTCGGCCCCTCCTCGAAAAATGCCCGAAGATAAGCCTTGGGGTCCGCGGCCTTTTGGCGGATAAAAATGGTCCCCGGGGCCTCCAAAGAAGACCGATCGTTCCGGCAACCGGACGAAAAGAACGCCATCATCAAAACGGCCGCGAAAACCATGCTCACCGACAGGGGATCGAACTTTTTCATGCGCCCTCGCTCCGATCTTGAATTGAAGTGATCCTACACTTTCACTCACCCGATACCATTCGCTTGATGGATCGATACGGGCCAACCAGGTCTTTGGACCTCTTTCCTATTGTCCTTAAGACCCGCCGCGCGGATGGAACAACGACCGTCCTTGCCAAGGACAGGACCAAGACGCCGGCCGGCCCCTGAGGACCGACCGGTGCTCCGATCGCCGTTCTTGCGCTTCAAGCTCTCCCGTTCAAAGCGTTTTCGACAAACGGAAGATGAATTCCCGGCCGTTCTCGTAGTGATTCCCGTTGTAGCCGTTGTTGATGAAGATGGCGTAGGGGTTATCCAGGACGTTCAGGACATCCAGGCTGGCTTTCATGCCGGAAAGGCCGCTGTCCTTTTTGAAGGCATAACCCAGGGTGACATCCGCCGTGAAATGGCTCGGCAGCCTCAAACTATTGCCGTCCCCGGTGCTCAACCCACCCCCGTAAAGTCCTTCGGCGGTGATCCACAGGTCGCCCGGGTCGTAGGTCAGACCCACATTGGCCGTATGGATCTGGCAATGGTCCAGGTATTGGTAGACCCCGGCCGGCGGGATGTCGCCGCCCGTGACGGCGAAGTCGCCGCCGCTGATCCCCTGGCCTTCGGCGATCTCGAAGGTATAGTTGGCGAAATCCGACCAATCCTTGTCGAGGGCGCCGCGCATGGAAAATTCCACCCCATAGGCGTAGCCGGTCGCGTAATTGAAGGGCTGGTCGATCCCGGTGTTCAACAGCTGGGTCTCATCCAGCATGTTCACGGCGTCCTTGTAATAGCCGTTGAGGGTGAACAGCTGGCTGCCCGCCTGCTGGGAGATCCCGGCCTCGAAGTAATCGTCCTTCTCGGCCTTGATGTTGTAAGGGACCGACGCGTCCCCCACCCCCAGATCGATGAAGGTCTGCCGGAGGTCTTCCGCCGGGGCGGGCATGAAAAGCTTGCCGTAGAACACATGGAACTTGGTGGTCTCCGCCGGCAGGAAGCTGATCCCCACCCTCGGTCCCCAGTTGCTGTCGTTGTCCGTGGAGCCCGGGAAGACGAACTGGGTGGCGTCAAAACGGATCCCCGCGTTCACGACCAGCCATTTGGCCAGGGTGAGTTCGTCCTGGAGATAGACCCCTTCCTCATAGCCGACATCGGTGGAGCTGTCCCCGCTGGCCGTGGTCACCGGGCCGCTTCCGTCGTTGGAAACCTCGACGATGGAGACCGGACCCGACGATTGGGTCAAGAGGACCTGGCCGCCCATCTTGATCAGGTTATTGGGGTCCGCGCGCCAGCTGAGATCCACCTGCGTCCCGTAGTTGTCACTGGTCCGGTCCTGGGAATAGGAAGACTCGGTGATGCCTCCCAAGGAGCCGGCCAGGGAGTTGAACTGGCTTTGGGAAAAGGCCAGGTCGTTCGCCAGATCGTTGGTGAAGGTCAGGTTGGATTCCTTCCAATAAGGCGCGATCTGGACGAAGGAATTCTCATCGAAGGTATGCTTCCACGACAGTCCCACGTATCGATTGGCTTCGGTTTGGGTGTCGTTGGTGGTGGAAGGCACATAGTTGAAGGGGCCGTTCCCATAAGTGTCCGTCAGCCCGGTGAAATAAGTGAAATGGGGGCCGCTCGGATCGAAGGAACCGTCATAGTCGGGGATCTGGTTGAATTTGTCCTCGCTATAAGCCGTGAGGCCCAATTTGTTCGAGTTATCCGCGACCCAATCGAATTTCACGAACCGGTCCGTCCCATAGCTCTTGTCGTGGTTCGCCAGTTCGCTTCCGCCGTTCTGGTCGTTGTTGATATCGGCGGGCGCGGGAGTGTCCAGGCCCCGGTCGGTCGAGAAGGAATCGACCGAAAGCAGGTAATGGAAGGCCCCCGACGCGTCGGCGCCCCCGTAATGGGCGTAGCCCGATGTCTGGTTGTAAGAGCCGTAGCTGGCCCCGATCTCCCCTCCCGACTCCGTGCTCCCGGACTTGGTCACGATGTTGACCACCCCGGCCAAGCGGTTCCCGAACTCAGCGGGAAGCCCGCCGGTCAGGATCTCCATGTGGTCGATATTGACGGGAGTGAAGGCCTCCCCGAAAGAACCGCCCACCGAATCCGGCAGTTGGATCCCGTCGATCTGGTACTGCAAGTTGGCGTGGTTGCCCCGGGTGAAGACCTGCCCCAGCGCCCCCTCCACGAAACCGGCCGTGGTGGTGTACAACAACCGGCGCACGTCGGCGGTCGCTCCCCCCGGAAGTTGGGCGATCTCGTCCTTGTTCAGGTCCCGGCTGCTGTTGGAGGCGGAAGTGACGAGATGGCGTTTGGCCTTCACCGTCATTTGCATATCCCCTCCCGCCGACAAACGGACCTCGAGGGAGGCGGTATCACTGGAAACCGCCACCGTCCCCTGATAGGGGGTGAACCCATCCGCCTGGACCGTGACCTGGTAATCCCCCAGCGTCAGCGGAAAGACCTGGAAGGTCCCCGTGGCCGAGGTCGTCAGGTCTTTCTCGAACCCATCGCCCTTGACGGTCACCTTGGCGTTGGGCACCGCCGTACCCTGATCGTCCAGAACGGTCCCCGATAAAGCGCCATCCACCGTCGCCAAGACACGCCCAGTGGAAAGGCAAAAAAGCGCTAACAACAGGAAAACAAACTTCTTATGAATGGTCATCCTTCTCTCCTGTAAATGCAATTCATGGCCTGGCGACCATTCGATCCATGCGGAGGAATGGAGCTATTCCATGGAAAATCGGTTTTGTTGCGATGGAATGGTTGCGATCGGGCGAAGCCCAATGGAAAGATCCCCCGATCAGCGGAATTCAGCCGAAATGAGACGGGGCTGAAGTGACCGTTACAGGAGGATGGAAGGCGGGGCCCTTCCAACCGACGGAAAGGATACGATCGAAGGGACGAATGAAAGCGGCGTAAAAACCACGACCGAGACGAAGAACAGTGAATGGAACAGGGTAGGGAGCTTGGGTGTGGAGGCCGCGTTGGAAGCGGTCAATTGCCAGGCGCAAAGCGGGCAATCGTCATGACTTTCAAGATCGTCATGATGATGGAAAGCCTCCATCGCCAGCACCAAAAAGAGCGCCAGCAACGAGAACTTCATGAATAAAAAAGGATTTTTACGAAAAAACCTCATCGATCCAGGCCCCCCCAAAACCGACGGCCGCGACGTTTTTGCCCGTTCAATTTCTTGACCCTTTCCGGCATTGGAGATTCATCTTTCCTCCTTTTGACACTGACCCACGCCCAAAGGCTAGTCATCCTTCCGCCGAATTTTGAGCCTGGAGACTTTTATTCACTTCCCCGTCTTGACAGGCATCGCAGTGCCTGCACAAACGCAAGTTCAGCCAATGGGCCGCCGCGAAGTGACATCCACCCAGACCCATGGCCCATCCTTCCCAGGGTTGTTCAAGGAAGAAGTGTCCGCACCCCCAGATCACGGCCCCCAGCAGGCCCAAGGCGGGGACACGCCGATCGCGATGCCAGCCGAAGCCCCGGCTCAGGGCAAAAGCGGCCACGGACAGGCTGGTCACGATCATGCCCGTTTCGAACCGTTCGTCCTTGAGGAACGCCATGCCCGCCAGGGGCAAGAGCGTCAACACGAAGGGCAACAGGGCGCAATGGACGGCGCAGGCCATGGAGAGCGTGGTCCCCAATCCGTCCCAAAAGGTCCCTTTGAGTTTTTCAGTCATCAATTGCATGTGTCCTCCTTAGCATTTGGGTACCGGCTTGTGCCCCGTTTCTATTCCGCAGGCCTTGCGCAAGTCCCTCAAGACCAGCTTGTGGGGCGGCTTGGGGATCCGGTACCGCTCGATCCCTTGCTCCCGGATGATCAGGATCTCCGTTCCCAGCGACGATCCGCACTTGGGGCAAGCCTCGATCGCGTTGACCTGCACCAAGGCCCCCCTCTCCAACCCGAAGGCCTTTCCCACCCATTCGGGGACCCGTCCCATGGCCTTCGTTCCCAGGAACCTCTCGATGTACAGATCCAAGGAATCAATGGGTACGATCCCGCTCTTGATCCTAATTGGATCCATGACCTTCTTCCGGATGGTCCTTTTGGCCCGGGGCCAAAGTGCGCATGTCCTTCCGTTCCACATCCGCTGAAGGTTTGCGGTCTTCACACTTTCCCCCGCAACAAAAGCCGTCCCGAACGGCGCCGACCGCCTTTCCGTCATTTCCCGGAACGGATCGTTTGCGTTTATGATTCCCAAAAGCCATGCCATCGCCCTCCAAGTTGGTTGATGCCGCTTGATCCGTTCGGCGGGGAACAAGCCGGAACTCTATTAATAATTTTACTAATTGCGGGGGAAAATATACCCAAGCTCTGCCGATCCGTAAATAGTTTTATTACTAATTACAGATCAAAGGTCCGGAAGGGGGAATGCTTGAAGGAGGGGTTAAGAGGCCTTTTGGCAGGAACTGCAGTAACCGTAGAATTCCAGGGTGTGCCCCAGGATCCGGAAACCCGGGTCCTCCCCGGGTTTCCCGGCCTTGGGCTCCGGCACATGGTCCAGACAAAGGCTCTTGCCGCAGGAAAGACAAATGGCGTGATGGTGGTGGCTTCCTTCCGCCTGGTACTCGAACCTCGAGGCCGTCCGGTTTTGGAGATGGGTTTGGATCACCAAACCCATCTTGGTGAGCATCAGCAGGTTCAGGTAGACCGTGTTCAAGCTCACCCGGGGATGATCTTTTTGGACCTTTTGGCGGACTTCCAGGGCGGTCATGGGGACCTTGGACGCCATCAGGATCCTCAAGATGCCTTGCCGCTGGGGCGTCAGCTTGTGCCCTTTTTCCTTGAGTTGTTTTAAGACCCGTTCCAGTTCCACATAGTCTCCGGGAGCATTCGCCTTATTTCGTTGGAGGATATTAAGGTTTTGTCACTCAACCCACAAGTGATCCGTGCGGCCGGGGGCTTAAAACCCCTCGGAAGGCGGGGGTATCCTCAAACTCTCGATGGCCTGCAATAGGTCCGAGGTGAGGAAGGGTTTTCCCAGGACCCAATTGGGCAGGCCCCGGGTGAATTCGACGACCCGGTCGCTCTCCGGGTCGCCGGTGATGAAGATCATCCGGTCCGCCAGCTCGGGCCGCCGCTCCTTGACCTTTTGGTGGAATTCCAGCCCGCTCAATCCGGGCATGTTCACATCGGTGATGATGAGGTCGATCTTGGTCAAGCCGCGCTCGATGATCTGCAAAGCGTCCTGGGCGCATTCCGCCGGATAGGTGAAATGACCGTTCTTCCGCAGGACCCGGGTATAAAGGGACAGGAACACAGGATCATCATCGACGATGAAGACCCGGTACCCTTTCGCCGCTTCCGTTCCGTTCGCCATCATTTTCCACCTCCCGTGGATGGCCCGCTAGCGCCCCGGGGATCCCGGAACGGCCGGGGTCCCCTTCGCCAGGGCCTCCTGGACCTTCGAGGTCAGGGCCTGGAGGGTGAAGGGTTTTCCGATGAAATGATGGCCCGGTTCCAACACCTCCCGCCGGGCGCCGTTCTGGTCCGAATAACCCGACATATAAAGGATGGAGAGGCCCGGCCTTTTCGCGACGATCTCCCGGCCCGCCGTCACCCCGTCCTTCCCCGGCATGACCACATCGGTGAGCAAAAGATCGATGACCCCCGGGAATTCCTCGCTGATCCGGATGGCCCTTTCCCCATTGGGCGCGGTCAGCACCCGATAACCGGCCGATTCCAGGGCCCGGCGGGTCGCCTGGAGCAGGGCCGTTTCGTCCTCCACCAAAAGGATGGTTCCCTGGCCCCGGGCCGCTCCCGGGGCGGGGGCGGCCGCCTCGTCGGTTCCCTTCCCGGAAAGGTCACAGGGCAGGAAGATGCGGAAGGTCGTACCCTTCCCCAGGGCGCTTTCCAAAAGGATGCCCCCTTTGGATTGTTGGACGATCCCATAAACGGTGGAAAGACCCAGACCCGTTCCCTTTCCCTTGGGCTTGGTGGTGAAGAAGGGCTCGAAGATGCGCGTTTTGACCTTGTCCTCCATTCCGCTTCCCGTGTCGGAGACCGTCAGCAGGACATAGCGGCCAGGAGGGATCCCCAGCGCCGAGGCCCCTTCCACGCCCAGTTCCTGGTCGGCGGTGGCGATGGTGAGTTCTCCACCCTCGGGCATAGCGTCCCGGGCATTGACCACCAGGTTCATGAGCACCTGTTCCATCTGCCCGGGATCGGCCAGGACCTTCCCCAGACCGGGGGCTAGGTCGAGGGAGAATTCGATATCCTCGCCCAAGATCCGCCGGAGCATCTTTTCCAGGCCCCGGGTGACCTCGTTCAGGTCCAAGGACACCGGTCGCACCATCTGCTTATGCCCGAAGGCCAGGAGTTGGCGGGTCAGCACCGCGGCCCTTTCGGCGGCGTTCTTGATCTCCAGCAGGTCCCCTTTCTTGGGATCGTCGTTCCCCGTTTCATCCAGGACGAAGCCGGTATAGCTCAGGATGACCGCCAGGATATTGTTGAAGTCGTGGGCCACGCCCCCCGCCAGGGTGCCGATGGCCTCCATCTTTTGCGAGACCCGCAGCTGTTCCTCGAGCTTCTCCCGGGCCAGGAGCAGCCGTTTCTGTTCGGTGATATCCGAGATGAAACCGTCGATATAAAGGGCGGCTCCGCTCGCGTCCAAGGTCAATTTCGCGTTGAGTTTCACCCAGATCACATCGCCGTCCTTCCGTTTCCAGAGGGCCTCCAACCCCTTCACGAACCCGTCCCTTTGCAGGAGCTCGATGAAGCGGGCCCGGTCCGAAGGCTCGGCCCAAAGGTCGCGGGCCGTTTCCCGGATGGAACCAACGGCCTCTTCGGGGGAGCCATAGCCGAGCATTTGGGCAAAGGCCATGTTCGCCTGCAGGCCTTTCCCGAGGAAATCCGTCCGGAAGATGCCCTCGATGGAGTTGTCGTAGATCTCCCGGTACTTGGCCTCGCTTTCCCGGAGCTTTCGTTCCTCGTTCTTGAGGGCGGTAATGTCCCGGTAAATGGCCGAATAACCCTTGAGGTTCCCCGCCCCGTCCCTTAAGGGCGTGGAACTGACGGACAAATGGACCAGCTTTCCGTCCTTCCGCTTGCGCAGGGTGTCGTAATGGAGGGTTTGGCCATGTTCGAGGATCCTCTGGCGTTTCGACGTGGTCTCTCCGATCCGATCATCGGGCTCCAGGATGCGGCTGTTCCTGCCCAGGATCTCCCCGGCCCGGTAACCCAGGAGCCTTTCCGCCCCCCGGTTCCATTGGAGGAGATTGCCCTCCAGGTCCACGACCACCACGCCATCGGAGGTCTGCTCCAGGACGCTGGCCAGGAGCCGCTGATTTTCCTCGGCCTTCGTCCGTTCGGTGATGTCCTCGGACAGGCCCATGAAGAACCTCGGGGTCCCATCCTGCCCCCGGATGAGGACCTTGCGGGTATGGAGCAGACGGTCGCCCTTGCCGGGGATCGAGACGTTCACTTCGGGAATGTCCATGACCCCGCCATGCCGGACCAAGTCGTCATCGGTGGACCGGAAGAATTCCGCCTGGTCCCTTGGGTAGATGTCGAAGATGCTTTTTCCCAGGACCTTCAGGGGGTCCAGTCCCAGGACATCCTCGGCGGCGTGGTTCACCATTTGGATGGTCGCGTCCTGGGCGTCCCGGAGGAACAGGGCGGTGGGGATGTTCTCCACGACCGACAAGAGCAGCTGCTGGGAATCCAGGATGTCCCTCTCGGCCTTCTCCCGGCGCTCATCGGACCGGACGAACCGGCCGGCGCTCCATAGGATCAAGGCGCCCATCAAGGCGATGTTACAGACGGAGAAAAGGGCCAGGGCGAAGGGCAGGTTGTAATAGCCCGCGTCAAAACCCATTTGGATCGACCTTCCCAACACCAGGGTGAACAGGACCAATCCCGGAAGGAGGATCCGCACCGTCCTTCCCCCGGGCGTGGAACTGGTCATCCACCGGCGGAATTGGAAACCGGGGCGGGCGTTCAACAGCCCGAGGGAAAGGAGGACAAAGAGGACCGAGGTATGGATGGCCATGGGCGTGTAGTGGAGCTTCCAACGGAGGAAATCCCCCATGTCATAGCCGTAGCCGATGAGGGAGGAACCACCGGCCAAGAGGGGAACGAGGGCGAGGATCTGGACCCAACGACCCGCCCGGTGCCCATTTCGATCCAATAAAAGAAGGGCCGCGCCCAAAGGAACGAAACTGAAGGCCGCATGGAAGGCCATCCGACCCGGCAGGTCGCCGGGATAATCGGCCACATCCCGTACCATCCACTGGTCGATCCCAAGGTCTGCGCCCGTCCAATATTCCAGGAGGGTCAAAAGACCCAGCAGGACCACCAAGCCGGCACAGGCATTCGATAGGGCGCGCAGGCCCCGTCGCAAGGAGGAAAAACAGGAGGATCCGAGGGCGACCCCGGACAGGACGAAGCCCAGGGCCGTGTTGAACCGCATCTCAATAAAACCGGGGACCACGCGGCGGACCCCTTCCCAGCCAAAGAACCAACCCAGGGCCACGGCCATCCCGACGAGGATCGCGGTCACCGCGGCGAACCCGGGCAAGCGGGTGAAGATCCTAGCGATGGGACCCTTTTCGGCGTTGTCCATGAAAGGCCAGCTTCCAGGTCGCCCCATGAGTCGTTCGGGGGGACCGCCCACGAGAGCCATGGGCCAACTTCATATTTCTTATAGGTATAGCATTCATGGCAAAGTGCTATATGAGGTAGGTCATATTGGGATCGTCGAAAAACCAGGGAAAGAGGCTCAACCTTCCCCGGAAGCCTTCATCACGAAACCCCGCTTGCCGTCGGTGAAGACCAGGGAAAGCCCCAGGGCCTTGGCCAGCACCTCCAGGGTATGGGCCGTGTAAAAGGAGACATGGGTGAAGTCACGGGGATAGGACCATTCGGAGAATTTCACCGGATCGTCCGGATGGAAGAGGGTGAGCCCTGCCAGGATCCCTCCCGGCTCCAATCTGGCCGAGCCCGGTTTGGTGCCTCCCATACGGTCCGCACCTTGGCTCGGCACAACCAAGACTTGTCCACCGGCTTGTCCCGGATCCCCTTTTGGCGCCTTTCCTTCGGACGGCGCCTCGATCCGGGATGACCCATTCGTGGCCATTGGCTTGTCCCCAATGGCCGGGGAAGGGCCGTTGGACAGGTGCCCTACCCAAGGCCGAAGGACCGCCACCGGGTCGCCCAAGTGTTCCAGGACCTCGGTGCAGGTCACCAAGCCGAAGGTCCCCCGGGGTTCCTCCGGGAAGAAGATCGGATCGTAGATCTCCGTGGGATGGCCCGCTTCTTTCAGCAAACCCGCCAGGACCGGACTAGGCCCACAGCCCAGGTCCAGCGCCCGGCAGCCCGTCCGGACATAGGGCGTCACGCAATCCCCCAGGAATTGGCGGAACATGGCCACGTAGCCCGGATGGTCCGGGCTGTTCTGGTGCTGGAGATAGCGTTCCTTCTGCGCCGCAAGTGTGGGATGAAGGGCGGGATCGAGCAGGATGAAACGGCAGGAAGGGCAAAGGTAGTACTTGCGCCGGCCGGCTTGGGTGTGGAAAGGCTGGGTCGCGGCGCCGCAAAGTCGGCAGGCAAGATCCAAACTTCCCTCCCAAAAGAACCGGAAAGACGCTTTCACACGGGTCCAAAGAAGTTGAAAAAACGGCTTATTTCCCTTAGAATCCTGCCACTTTCGTCAGTTGGCCTCATCGTCTAACGGTTAGGACGGATGGTTCTCAGCCATTAAATCGGGGTTCGATTCCCCGTGGGGCTACCAACCGAACCCAGGTCCGCATCAGCGGATCTGGGTTTTTTTATTGGTGGGCTGTCGAGGATCTAAGGTTTCGGCAAAGGATCGAAGATCGAGGTGACCGGGATCACTTTCCCGAATCCCTCCAGGTCCTTCTGCAGGTCCTGAGGACCGCAGATGACCAGCACCCACTGCTTCTGATCCAAGATCCTCTTGGCCGCTGCGGCCGCCTGGTCGCGGGTGACCGCCCGGATGCGGTCGCGGTAGCCCGCCAGGTAATCGTCCGGGTAGCCGTGGAAATCCAGGGAGCCCTTGTAGCCGGCCAGCGAGAAGACCGATTCGAAGTTGTAGGCGAACTCCTCGATCATGGACCTTTGCGCCTCCGCCACTTCCCCTTCCGTCGGGCCGTTCTTATCGAAGTCCTCCAGGATGCCGAACATCTGCTCCAGGAACTCCTTCACCGAATCGGGCCGGGTGCCGCCGATGACCTCGAACAATCCCCTCCCGTCGAAGGGCTGGGCCACGCTGTCCACGAAATAGGCCAGGCCCCGGTTGGAGCGGATCTCCCGCATCAAGTGCGAGGTGAAGCCCGAACCGCCCAGGATGTAGTTGGCCACCTGCAGGGGGACGTCCATGGCGTCATGCCGGGGGAGGCCCTGGACACCCCAGCGGACGAAGACCTGGGTCACATCCTTCGGGTAGAAATAAATGACCGGGCCCTGGGGCTTTTCCTCCGGCGCCATGACCTTCGGCGCCTTCCGGGCCCAACCGGCGAAGGCCTTTTCCAGGTCCGCCGTGACCTGGGCCTGGTCGAAGTTGCCCGCCAGCACCAGCACGGACCCCTGGGGGCCGAAATGGTCCTCGTACTGCCTCACCGCATCCCCCCGGGTGAAGGCGCCGACCGTCTTGGGCGAGGCCCAACGGCCATAGGGGCTGCCCGGATAGAGGGCCTTGTAGAACACCACGCGGGATAGGGCGTCGGGCGTGTCCTCCAGGCGGTCGAGCCCGTCCATATCCTGGTCCCGTTCGGTCGCCATGCGCTTCTCATCGAACCGGGGCTTGCGGAGCATGTCCGTGAAGAGCCCCAGGACCTCCGTCAGGTCCTTGGAAAGACATTTGAAGGAAGCCGTGTAATCCTCCATCTCGGCCGAAGCGCCCATGGAGGCCGCCTTGTTCTCCAGGGCCGCGTCGAAGGCCTCGGGGGAAAGGTCCCCCGCGCCCGCGTCCCGCAATCCTCCGCAGAGCCATTCGCCCAACCCTTCCTTGCCCACCGGGTCGGCCACCTTGCCGCCGGGGATCAGGAGCTGGCCCGAGACCAGGGGCAGGGACGGGTCGGGCAGGAAGACCACCTTCATGCCGCATCCGAGGGTCACCGACGAGAAGGCGGGGACCTGGATGTCCAGCGGCGGCGCCTCGGGCAGCTGAGGAGGCCTTCCCCAAAGCGCATCCGAACCACAGAGGACACAGAGAGCACAGAGAAAGAGACCTTTTGTTCTAAAACGACTAAACTTCAAGAAATTCAATATTTCGTAATGACTTTTAGAGAAAAGCTGTCCGCGATCTTCAATTTTCGATCCCCAAGAAAGCATGGCCTTTGTCTTCGACCCAAAGTCCTTGTTGTCCTCTGTGCTCTCAGTGGTTCGATCGGTTCTCAAAAGAAAGAGACCCTTTGTTCTGGAACCACCCACCTTCAAGGCATTCATCATTCCGCGATATCCCTCCGAGAAAAACCGCTCGTATCCTTCGATCATCGATCCCCAAGAAGAAATGGCCTGGGTCCTCGACCCAAGATCCTTGTCGGCCTCCGTGATCTCCGTGCTCTCCGTGGTTCGATCGATTTTCATGGGGTCGGCCTCTCGAGGGTGGCCAGGGTCCGGTTGTCCTCCGTCAGGTAGCGGGCCACCACGTCCTGGATGTCCTTGGAGGTCACCGAGCGGACCATGTCCAGGTAGCGGGTCAGGTAGCGCCAGTCGCCGTGGACCGCCTGGTTATAGGCCAGGTCCTGGGCCAGGCCCTCCGCCGAGGTCTTGCCCCAGAGATAGGAGGATTCGGCGGCCCGGCGGGCCCTTTCCAGTTCCTCCAGGGTCACCCCGTTCTTTTGGATGTCCTTCAGGGTCCCTTCGATGGAATCGGCCACCGTTCCCGTGTCCGTGCCGGGGGCCGGCGTGAAATCGATCGTGAAAAGGTTCGGGTCCCGGTCCCCCGGAAAGCCCGTGGAGGAGGACACCGAGGTGGCCTTCTTGGCGGTGAAGATGAGGCTTTTCATCAACCGCGAGGTGTTGCCCGAGGTCAGGATGGTCGAAAGCACGTCCAGCACCACCGATTCCTGGTGCGGGAAGTTCGGCACGTGCCAGGCCAGGATGGCCATGGGGTCGGCGTCGAAGCGGGCCACCACCGTGCGGGGCCCCTTTTGGGGCGGCTCCACCGTCCATTCCTTCTTCAGGGGCGGCGCTTTCGGGTTGGGCACTTGGCCCAGGGTGGATTCCAGGATGGGCAGGATCTCCTTGGCCTTCACGCCCCCCACCACCGCCAGCACCCCGTGGTCGGGCCGGTAACATTGGCGGTAGAAGGCCACGGCGTCGGGGCGGGTCAATTTGAAGATGTCGGACATCCAGCCGATGGAAGGGTCTTTATAAGGACTGCCTTGGAAGGCCGTGGACTCCAGCGCCTCATAGAGGGCTCCTTGGGGGCTCGACTCGGTGCGCCAGCGACGCTCCTGGGCCACCACGTTCCTTTCCGAATAGAACTCGCGGAAGACCGGGTGGGCCAGCCGGTCCTTCTCCACCGTGCAATAGAGCAGGACCTTGTTGGCCGGAAGGGTGATGTGGTAGTTGGTCACGTCCTGGCTGGTCCAGGCGTTCAGGCTCTGGCCGCCGTTGCGGGTATAGATGGCCGAAAGTTCGTCCTTCACCACCACCTGCCGGGCGTCGTCCTCGAGCTTCTTCATCTTGGCCGCCAGTTCCTTCAGCCGGTCCGCCGAGGGCTGGAGCTTGGCCTTCTCGGCGTTCATCGCCTCGGCGATCCGGTCCAGGGTGTCGAGGATGGTCCGCTCCTTGGCGTAGTCCCGGGTGCCGATGGTCTCGGTGCCCTTGAACATCATGTGCTCGAGCATGTGGGGCAGGCCCGTCTTGCCCTTGGGCGCGTCCTGGGCCCCCACGGGGACCATATAGGAGAAGGAGACGACCGGGACGCCGGGGCGCTCCACGATGAGCACCTTCATCCCGTTCTTGAGGGTCTTCTCGACGACCGGCAGGTCCAGGGTCCCGGCGGCCCGCAGAACACCCAGACAAAGGAAAAAGGAGGCCCCGATCCCACCGCGAAGAAGCGAAGAGGCGAAGAAAGACCGGAAGGACCTATTGTTTTGGGAAGGCACGGGGAGGGATCCTTTGCTCGGAAGAAGATAACGATCTTTTGACGTTACTCCGTGTTTTTGGTGTCATCACGGGAACGGTTTTCTTCGCGGTGAAGGCCTCAGGACTTGGACAGGCCCGTGACCTCGTAGACTTTAACCGCTTCGGAGAAGCCCTTCAAGACGATGGGCTCCAGCGCCCGCATCTCCACCAGGCCCTTCAACTTGCGGAACATGGATTCGGAGATGAGCACCTGGCCCGGGGCCGCCTTGGAGCAGAGCCGGGAAGCCAGGTTCACCTCTTCCCCGATGACGGTGTAGTCGGTGCGCTTGTCCGACCCCAGGTTCCCCGAGACCACCACCCCGCTGTTGAGCCCCACGCCCATGGTCAGGGGCGGCTGGTTGCGGTCGATGCGGGCCTTGTTGTATTGCCCCAGGGCGTATTGCATGTCGAGGGCCGCCTTCACCGCCCGCAGTTCCTTGTCCTCGAAGGGCACCGGCGCCCCCCAGACGGCCATGATGGCGTCGCCGATGAACTTGTCCAGGGTCCCCTCGTACTTGAAGACCACGTCGACCATCAGGGTGAAGTACTCGTTCAGGTCCTTGACCAGTTTTTCCGGGGCCATGTTCTCGGAGAAGGCGGTGAAACCCCGGATGTCGGTGAACATCACCACGCATTCGCGCCGTTCCCCCCGCAGGGCCAGCCCTTCCGTATCGCCCAGGACCTTCTTGGCCACCTCGGGCGAGATGTACTTGCCCAGGATGTTGGTGACCCGCTCCTTCTCGCGCAGGCCCTGGATCATGTCGTTGAAGGACCGGGCCAGCACCCCCAGTTCGTCGTGGGTCTCGGGCTTCACCTGCACCTGCAGGTTGCCCTTCCCCACTTCCTGGACCCCCGAAAGCAGGGCCGTCAGGGGGTGGGTGATGCGGCGGGCGATGAAGAGGGCCATGACGATGGCGAAGGTCACCCCGCCCACCCCGATGATCACGATGGTCTGCTGGAGGTTCTTCTGGAAGGCCAGGGCCTGGTCCTCGGAACGGAGGATGGCGTAGGAGCCGATGGCCGTTCCCAGGCTGTCCTTGATGGGCGCGAATTCGGCCCGGTACTCCTCGTTCCCGAGCGAAATGGGCGTGTAGGGGGAAAGGCTCTTCTCCTTCCACATGGCCTCGGTGGGCAGGAAGGGTTTGAGCTGGCCCGCCAGGTAGTCGCTCTTGTCCTCGGGCCAGGTGGAGGCCATGACCCGGTCCCGGACCAGGAAGGCGATCTCGCTCTTGGTCATCTGCTTCATATGCTCGGCCAGTTCCTTGTCCAGGGAGAAGCCCAGCACCAGGGCGCCCAGGATGTTGCGGCCCGGGCTGAAGATGGGGTAGGTCACGGCCTGGTAGGTGGTGGTCACGGGCTTGGCCGCGCCCGGGTCCACATAGAGGAAGGCTCCCTGGCTGTCCTTGCCCGAAAGGGCCGCCTGGATGTTGGGCCAACCGCCCGCGGGGAGGGGGGTGGGTTCGGGCCCTGGGGCCGGGTCCTTCCCCGCGCGCAGGTCCAGGATGGCCTGGGGGGGATGATGGGAGTCGTAAAGGATGTTCCCCTTCTTGTCGGTCACGATGAAGAGGGGCGGGGCCTTGACCGAGTCGCTCAGGTCCAGGCAGAGCTCGCTGACGGTGTTGGCCATGTCGGCGAACTTGGGTTTCTTGACGTCGAGCGCCGCCGTCAGGCGCGGCAGGCCCGACATGAGGACCGCCTTGTCCCGCAGGTTCTCCCGCTCGGAGCTCACGAAGCTCTCGAAGACCGAGAAGGTGCGCTGGATGTCGGTCAGGAGGGTGGCGTCCTCCTCGGAGCGGATGCGGGTGCTGAGGATCAGCAGGATGGCCCCGGTCAGGACCACCACCAGAAGGGCCACGGCGAAGAGCAGTTTGTCCCGCAGGCGCAGGCGGGGCTTGAGGGGCGGGTTCATTCCTGGGTCTTGTCCAGGGTGACGTCCACGTCGGTGGTCTTGCCGCGCTTGATGGTCACCTTTTGCTCGACGGGTTCCCAGAGGTCGTGCCAGGCCACCAGGGTGTAGGTGCCGGGCGGGATGTCCTTGATGCGGAAATGCTGGTTGGGGCCGCACTTGGTGAAGTAGGGATTGTCCAGCACCAGGATGTAGGCCTTCATGGCGTTGTGGATCTCGCAGAAGACCTTGACCGGCACCTCGGCGCGCTTGAAGGTCACCGAGGCCTTGTCCCCGTTCTTGCGGCGGCCCAGGTCGAACTTGTTGTCCTGGGAATTGGTGAAGACGTTGTGGTAGACCCGGTCGTTGTTGGTGAAGTCGACGGTGGTCCCCTTCAGGATGGGCAGGACCCGGGTGGTGAACTGGAGGAAATGCTGGTCCAATTGCACGTGCTTCTTGGGGGCCTTGTAATGGCCGGGGACCTTCTTGAGGAAGAACACCACCTCTTCGGGCAGGGTGTGGGTCTCGCGGGCGGGTTCGGGGTTCTCGTTCCCATAGCCGGCATAATTGGTGGAACTGGGCGGCGCCTTGCGGGGCGGGGCCGTGACCGTCAGGGTGCCGGTCAAGGTGCCTCCCTTGGGGGCGGCTTGGAGGGATGGCGCTAGCAGGAACAAAAGGGCGAAAAGACATCCGGCCAGGGTCCGTGGAGAGCGGGGCATAGGGTTCCTTAAGAGGAGTGGTGGCTTGTCATTATATTTAAGGCGGAAGGGCAAAGGAAAGTTACAGGGGGTAAAAAGAAAGAAAAACCCAAGCGGTTCGCCGCAAATCGACGCAAATGGGCGCCAATGAACCATCCGACGACAACCAACGTTCACCGGGGCAAAAGGCACCCGGGAGGATGGACGCTCCCATCGGGATCGAATTTCTTTTTCCGGCGGATTTTTTGGAATGATCTTATTCGCGAAGATCCGCGCCAATTTGCGGCCAATGGCCGGCCTTAAGCCGTGCCCATGCGCTTGACGCGGTCCTTGACCTCGTCGGAAAAGCGCTGGATATGGGCCTGGGTCAGTTCGAAGGGGTCCAACTTGTCGTCCAGGACCAGGGGCGTGAGGTCCATGCCCCAGGCCAGGGCCTTGTGCTTGTCCACCGCGTGGCTCTCGAAATAGGTGGCGTTGGCCAGGCGGCGGCCCCGGGTGGCCAGGTCGTAGCGCTTGCCCCCGCAGATCTGGGAATCGAAGACCCCCATCAGGGCGTCGGCCAGGTTCTCGTGATCGTCCACCGGCATGACCACCTTGTCCTTGTCGCAGAGCCAGTCCAGCGACCGCCAGACCTCGCACCCGATGACCCGCTGGGGCCGGTCCGCCTTGGGCATGCGGCGGATGGCCGCGATGACCCGGAGGGCCACCGCCACGTGGGTGTCATGCTTGTCCTGGAAGTTGTGGGTATAGACCACCCGGGGCCGGGTCTGGGCCAGGACCTGGTCCAGGTCGGCCGCCACGTCGGCGTTCTTGGCGTCCTTCACGGCCCCACTGGGGAAGTTCAGCAGGAAGTGGGCCGCGTATTCCCCGATCATGGCCGCCTTCTTCTGCTCGAGCTTGCGGACCTCCATCATGCGCTCGTCGCTGTAGTCCTTGTAGTGGGCGTCCCGGGCGCTGCCCGCGCCGTTGGTGACGGTGACTCCGGTGAACCATTGGCCGTTGGGATGCCCGAAGCATTCCAGGATGCCGTGGTAGGCCATGAACTCCAGGTCGTCCTGGTGGGCGCAAAGCCCCAGGTGGGTGGTGCGGGAAAGGGCGTCGGGCAGGGACTTGCCGTCCGGGACGAAGAGTTCGGCGCCGCCCGCTTTGAACGAGATGGAAGCCATGAAAAACCCCTTAAAAACCAAGATCGAACCACAGAGTACACAGAGATCACAGAGTAAATCAAAATGATTCCCAGGAGGAAGTCTTCTTCGTGCCCTCTGTGCTCTCTGTGGTTATAAGGCTTTTACTATTTAATTGAAGGAAGGCTCGCGGCGGCGATGGCCTGGCCCACCCGGCGGCTGGCCTCGTCCGGCAGGTTGACCTTCACCTTCTTCGCCAGGTCGGGCGCCACGGAGGCCAACACCTGCTTGGCCTTCTCCAGGAGGATCGTGCCGCCCTCGCCCGAGGTGACCCGGCCCAGGATGAGCACCTGCTTGAGCTCGTAGAATTCGGCGTAATGGGCCAGGGCATATCCCAGGTAGACCCCGATGCTCTCATAGATGGGGATGGGCCGCTTGTCGCCGGCCTTGAGCAGGTTCTGCACCACCTTGAGCTTGTCGCCGGGCGAGAGCTTGGGGTCCAGCTCGATGCCCGCGGCCGGGGCCAGGCGGATGACCGCGTCCTGGGAGAAATAGTTGACGCCCGTGCCCTGGTCCCCCGACCACTCCACGTCCACCGGCGCCTTGTCGGCGTAATCCACGGGGGCGAAGGCCAGTTCGTTGAGCCAGCCCGTGATGTAGCCCTGGTGGTCCACGTAGCCCACCGCCTGGCTGGTGCCCATGGCGATGCCCAGCACGGGCTGGTCGTTCAGGCTCATGGCCCCGGCCAGGGCCGTCACGTCGCCGTCATTGCAGACCTCGATGGGCACATCGCCCCACTTCTTGGCGATGTCGGTGTAGATGGTCTTGATGCGCTTCTCGAAGAGGTCCTGGGGCACCTTGCGGAAGAGCGAGGCCACCCGGGTCTTGTTGTCGATGAAGATGCCCGCCGAGCTCACCCCGATGGCGTCGATGCGGGGCAGGTGCTCCGCCGCGCGGCGGATGGAATCGTCGATGCCGTCGAAGTGGTATTGGGGGTCGCTGGTGATCTTGGGTTCCCAGACCACCTCGCAGGAGAAGACCTCCTTGCCGTCGATGACCGCCGCCACCTTGCGGTCGGAGCCCCCCGCGTCGAAGCCGATGCGGCAGCCCTCCAGGTGCCGGCCCACGGGGGCCGAGACCTCCTGGGCCTTGGGGAAATCCCGGTCGGCCACGTGGACCACCTCGAAGGAGGGGCGCTCATAGACCTTGGCCATGAAGTCGGCGTCGAAGGCCCGCGCGCCGCCCGGGGCATAGTCCTTCTTGAGGCGGTCGGCGATGGACTTGGGCCCCGCCACATAAACCTTGGACCCGCCCCTTTGCCAGAGCAGGAACTTGACCAGCCGCTCGGCGTAACGGTAGGAGGTTCCGGACTGGGCGTGGCCCTCGGGGAAACAGACGGTCTCGAAGACCCCGATCTGCCCGCCGGAACGCTCCAACCCCAGCTTCAAGGGAACGCCTTGGCCGCTCTTGAGGACCGCCTCCACGAAGCGGCGGTGCCCCAGCACGGCCGGACGATAGACCGGGTCCAGGGGCGGCGCGAGGGCCGGGGCGACTTGCAGGAGGCTTTCGGCGGCTTGGGTGGTCATGGGCCCTCCTTATAAAGGGTTGAACCATTTTTGGGTGTCATTGCGAGGAATGGCCGCCAAATAGGCGGACGTTGATGACGAAGCAACCTCAGTTCCAGATAAACTTCCTTGGAAAAGACCTATCTTGGACTGAGATCGCCACGTCGTGTACGCCCCGCAGTTCGCGGAGCACTCCTCGCGATGACAAAAGATCGATCCTTCTTCTACTGCAGAGCCCGGAACTTGGCTTTTTCCACGGCTTTGGCGTCATAAGACGGAATAATTCGGACGGAGGAAAAAAACATTTCGCAATTCGCGTCGGCTGTCGGGGTATGATTCCCCCCGAATTCCAGGACTCGTTCCCATTTAAAGGGACCCGTGATCTTAGCGCCGGTCGCATCATCATGGTGATAACCGTTCTCCGGAAAATCCGAAAGGGGTATGGTCACCAATTGCCATTGGGTCGTGACCTTACAATAGTCCGATAACTGAACTTCAGAAACCAGGTTATATTTCTCGTCGGCCTGCATTCCTTTTTCCATAATGAAACAAACTGAATTAGTTTCTCCGCCCTTAGCCCCGCGTATATAAAATTGAAGAGCCCCTGATTGTCGATAAGGAAGCAGATTCTTGCGGGACATGCCCACCCCAAATCCAGACCAAGCCGTGCCCTTCAGGGAAACATCCACCCAACGTTTGCCTTGCTTATCCACAATGACAATCTTGGAACCTTCAGGATAGGCATAGGAATAATCAGCCGCCGCCTTTTCTGAGATCAAATCTTTGACCGGCAAAGGCCCCGCAGAAGTTTCCGCCACAACGTTGGGACTTCCGGAGGTGAAAAAATGCGTTTCCTCGGTTGTTCCGTTGATCTTGGCCATAGTGGTCCAAAAACTTTCATCTTCGGCCCCAAAATACCAAACCCCCAACCCATAAAGCTTGTTTCGCTTTACCACATTGGCTTGGGCTTCCAGACATTGGGAATCCGGGATCCACGCTTCATGTTGTTGGTTTTTGTCATCCGTGTAATTGATCTTCAATTCTTGACTGTAGTCGTTGTCACGGACGGGAGTAAGTTTATATTTTTGCAACAGGTCCTGGAAGCCGGACCAAGTCAAAGTATCACCATGTGTTCCGACCCAATCGTAACCATAAACTGGATAACCTATTTCCAGTTCAGGGGCAGGAATAACGGATGCCGCATATTTGATGCAAGTCTCGGCCCACTCGGGAGCAGTCACGCATCCCGGCCCGCTGGTAGACCAATGAAGATCGTAGGTCATGGGCATGAATTGCTGGACCACCCCGCCAATTGCGTGATAATCCTGAGCCTGTGGCCCACCCCAAGTTCCATTGGCATCCACCTTTGCATGGGCGGCGATCCCCAGTTTGAAACCATTGGCCTGGCAAGCCTTGCCCAATTCCGCCATGAAATTTGAGAACCCTGCCTTATCCTCAGCCTTAAGTTCCTCATAGTCGATCTGGATCCCTTCGACTCCGTCGGCTTTCCCATAGTCGATCAACTGCTGGATATGGCGTTTGCGGAGATCACCGTCATTCAGGAACTTTTCGACCCATCCGGCATCATGAGCCCCGATGGCGACGTTATAGTTACCGATCATCCACCAAGTCTCACAACCTCCTTTTTTGGCGGCGGCCATAACCTGGGCTTTCAAATCCCCGGTCGCATCAGTAACAGGCGCTGGCATGCCATCCGGCGACAGGTGATACCATTCGAAGTAAGCACGATCGATTTGATTCGCGTGTTTGACAAAACTGGCCACCGATTTGTGACCTTGGTCCCAAAACGTGACCCAACCTGAAATGGCCACCGGACCTTTTTTCTTGGGTCCCGCAACCTGTGTTTGAGCGTGAAGACAAACCGGCAACAAAAGAAGGGCGGCGAGGAGTATCCCCCCCGCCTTTCTCCGTGTCTCCGTGCCTCCGTGATGGAGGGGACTTTGGCTTTTCATCATTTCGCCCCTCCTTTTTGGTCCGTGCCGAAGGAACGGTCCTTGATCTTCTTCCAGAGCTGGGAGACGGCGCCGGCGGCGTCGGTCTTGCCCAGCCAGAGGTTATCGAAGGTCGGGATCACGTTGCCTTGGTAGACCTCCTGCCAGTTCACCATGAGCGGCATGAAGATGCCGTAGGGCTCGGCCTTGAGGAGGATCTTCTTGTTCAAGGGCTTCTGGCCGTCGAGGAACACGGGGGAGTTGGCCACGCTCATGAGCGCGGGCTGCACCAGTCCGGTGGAGGCCATCTTCTTCTCGCCCTCGGGGCCGGCCAGGAAGGAGACCAGTTTCCAGGCTTCCTTCTTGTGCTTGGAGGTGGAAAGGATGCCGTAGCCCGACCCGCCGCTCTGGTAGCCGCGGGTGCCGCCCGGCCCCTTGGGGAACAAGGCGACGTCCCAGTCGAAGGTCTTGATGTCGCGGAACTGCGGGGTCTTCCAGATGCCCGAGATGAACATGGCGGCGGTGCCGTTCACGAACATGTCGGAGGCGCCCACGCCGCCCATGGCCGTCATGTTGGCCGGGGAAGGCATGACCTTGTACTTGTTCATCAGGTCGGCGCGGAACTGCAGGCCCTTGATGAACTCGGGGGTATCGAAGGCCCACTTAGTGGGCTTCTGCGGGTTATCGACCCAGCGGCCGCCGGCCGAATAGACCCAGGGCTCGATCATGGCCCAGTCCTCGGTGATGCCCCATTGGGTGGTCCGTCCGGCCTGATCGACCTTGGTCAGGGCCTTGGCGGCCTTCAGGAAGTCGGTCCAGTCCCAGTCGTCCGAGGGCATGGGAAGGCCCGCTTCCTGGAACTCCTTCTTGTTGTAGTAGAGCACGCAGACCGGGGAGATGTCCCGGGGCAGGACGTAAAGGCTGCCGTTCACCGTGAATCGGTTCATGAGGGTGGGATAGAAGTCCTTCAGGGTGGAAGCGTAGGCGGGATCGGATTGGATATAGGGATCCAACGGTTCCAGCACGTTCCGGAAATAGAGGTCCCCGATGTTGTCGGTGGAGGCGAAGATCACGTCCGGGGCCAGTCCGCCGGCGAACTGGGTCAGGAGCTTGGTGTTGTACTCTCCCCAGGGCACCCGCTGCAATTCGACCTTGATGTCCGGGTTGGCCTTCTGGAAATCGTCGATCAGGCCCTGGAGGATCGTGTTCTCCTTGATGTCCCCCCAGGAGGAGATCTTCAGGGCGTCGCTCGTCTTGGAACAGCCCTGGACCAGCATCCCCAGGAGCAGCAGCGCCCCCAGGAACCCCTTCCCCATCCCTTGGATCTTCCTCATACCGTCACCCCTTTCTTGACTTTGGACGCATGCGCCCTTTTGGAGGTTTCCTTCAGGTACCCGTTGAAGGAGCGCCCCATCAATTCCCAAACCTTGTCCGAATCCCCGCAAGCCTTGTCCGAAACGTGCTTGGTGCCCTCGAAACCCCACATGGCGACCCAGTCGGCGCCGCCATCCACGGCCCCCCGAATGGCATCGGGGACGTCTTGTTCGTAGCCCTTGGGCACCAGGAAGCCCTTCACCCACATCAGCAGGGGCTTCTTGTACTTGCGGGACCAGATCTTCATTTCCCTTGTATGTTCCAGGGCGTGCTTGTGGACGTCCTTCGGGCGGGAGGCGTCGTATTCGAAATAGGTCTCGCCGCCCATCACGTGGATGCTCTTTTCCGAGCACATATCCTTGAGGAACCAGGCCTTCTCCCCCGGCAGGAAGGTCATGGCGTTCTTCTGGCCCTTGGAGGCCGCGTAGCGGGTCAGTCCCAGCAGGAAATCGCGCGTGGAGCGGCGCTTGAACTCCTTCACTTCCTCGGTGTGCTCCTTGGGCAGGGCCTTCCCCGTCTCTTTCTTGAACTTCTTCTGGCAGAAGTCGCAGCGGCAGGACCAAGCGGAAGGGTTCGGGGCCCAGGAGCCGTAGGCGTCCAGCCAATTCAGGTAGAAGTGGGGCTCGTCCCAAAGCAGGTAATCGGCGTTGAAGGTGGAGGCGGCGTCGATCCATTTCTTCAAATAAACGGTCAAGGAGGGGCCGTTCAGGCAAAGGGCCGGAGCCACCTTTCCGTCACTGCGCACCTGGCGCTCGTCGGTGTGCCAAAGGGGCACCTGGGTCATGGATTCCCCGCCGAAGACCCCGGCGATGGCCCAAGGGTCGATGAGGACGGTGAGCCCCAGCTTTTGGGCTTCCTTGGTCATGTTCTTGAAGGTCTCCTTGTGGAAGGCCAGGTCGTTCTCGGCGAAGCAAAGGACGATGACCGAGCAACCCTGGCGCTTCACTTCCTTCATGTCCTCGATGAAATGTTTGAGGATGATGTTGCCGAAGTAGGCCGTTCCGAATTTCATTCGCTTCTCCTGTTACGCCCGCACCGCAGGCCGAGTTACAGCACCCAATACCATTGAACCGGTCAGCTTGTAAAAATCCCGCTCAGTGTGTCTGCGTCACCCGGCCGGCTGAAAGATCTTCTATCAACTCCACCCTCAGCCGACGGCTCTCAAATTCCACTGGAATTCGAGAGTTCTTCAAATACTCCTTAGTGCGTTTGCGTCACCTTCTTCAAATAGGGCGGCTGGTCCGGGTTCAATCCCTTCGCCGTCGCCACCGCCAAAGCGAGGGTCTGTAGCATGGGCGCCATTCCGATCGGATTGAGGATCTCGCTCCCCGCCGGCGTTTCCAGGGGGATGGCCGCCTTGTTGAGCACCGCCTTGACCGGGCTGAAGGCCATGACCAGGGCCTGGCGTTCGTTGAGCTCGTCCAAAAGTTCCAGGGTCCCCTTCAGGGTCTGTCCCGGGGGCGCCAGGAGGATGACCGGGAAATCCTTCCCCGCCAGGGTCTTGGGACCGTGGTGGAAATCGGCGGTCGAGTAGGCATGGGCCATGACCTGGGCGCATTCCTTGAGCTTCAGGGCGGCTTCCTGGGCGAGTCCGTAGTGGAAACCGCGGCCCACGACCACGCAGGAGGAGAGATGGAGGAAACGGTAGGAGGATTCCCAGACCGCCCGCGACAGGCGGCAGCCTTCCTCGACCAGGCGGGGCACCTGGGCCAGTTCGGCGCGGACCTTGCGGCCCTTGACCACGCATTCGATGAGGCCGTAGAGGACCAGCAGTTCGGCCGTGTAGGTCTTGGTGGCGGCCACGCTCTTTTCCGGGCCGGCCATCATGTCGATGGCGAACTCCGCTTCCCGGGCCAGCCGGGACTTGGGGTTGTTGGTGATGCCGATGGTCAGCGCCCCCTGGGAGCGGGCCTTCTGGATGATGGAGCAGACGTCCGGCCCCTCGCCCGATTGGGAGACGCCCAGGACCAGCCCGCCCTCGTAGTCCACCTTGCCGCCATAGAGGGTCATGATGGAGGGAGCGGCCAGGGAGACGGGGATGCCCCATTCCTTCTCGATCAGGTAGCGGGCATAGGTGCCGGCGTTGTCGGAGGTGCCGCGGGCGGCCAGGATGACGAACTTGGGGCGGCGCGCCGCCACGGCCTCGGCTGCGTCGGCCAGGGCCTTCCACTGGCGGACCAGGAACCTCCGGAGCACCCGGGGGCTTTCCTGGATCTCTTTTTCCATCAGGGTTTGGGTGGTGTTCAAGGGAACCCCTTTCTTTCGGCCTTAGCTTCGCCGAAAAGGAAAAAGGGGTATATCGTTTTATACACTTTTTAATATCAGTTTTTTATCGTCAATGAAAATCGACTTTACAGGCACATTCCTCAAAGCAAAACATCAAGGTTGCTACAGCAACGGTACTAAATGGTGGTTAAAAATTTCGCTTTCTGAACTTTATTAGTTTTCTAAGTTTTTTAATTCCCTTCTCCCTAAATTTGACCAAGAGCCCAATAGCATAAATCCCAAGCAAAAATAAAATCGGAACGAATATGTACATAACGATTTGGTACAACCACAGATTATCAAAACTGGATAATCTCATTACGTTCGATCCTCATCATTCTCGTCGTGAAAATAAATTGATTTTCAAAAGTCATTATCGGATCTTATTTTTCATCTTGTAAATCATCACGAGCCCCGATCATCCCTTTTGCTGGCGGAAGGCCTGGGGGGTCTGACCCGACCGGCGCTTGAACTGCTGGATGAAATAGCTGGCGGACTGGAAGCCGCAGTCCTGGGCGATCTGGCCGATGGAAAGGCGGGTGGTCTCCAACAGGCGCCGGGCGTGGTCACAGCGCAGTTGGAGCAGGTAGTCGGAGAAACCCATGCCGAAGGACTCCTTGAAGCAGCGGCTGAAACGGGAGACCGAAAAGCCCGTCCGGGAGGCCACCTCGGTCAGGGAAAGGGACCTTTGGAAGTTCTGGGCGATGTAATCCTTGGCCCGCTCCAAGCGGAAGTTGCGCTCCCCCCTCAGGGGGGATTGGAAAAGGTTCGAGAAGAACTCCAGGTGGGAGCGGAAAAGGCCCAACAGCTCGGCCGAGGTCAGGGCCCCGGTGTATTTCTCCGACAATTCCTTCGAAAGGGTGGTGAATTGGGGTTCCACCACCAGAGCCCGTTTCTGGACCGTCTCCATCAGCATGAAGAGCAGCTGGATGAGATGGACCCGCAGGACCTCCGCTTTCTCCGCCGAGGCCCGCAGGGCTTCCCGCACGTATTCCTCCCGCATGAGCCGGATCTCCTTCTCCTCCGCCCGGCCGCAGGCCTCCACCAGCTTCACCGCCCAATGAAGGACCGTGAACTCGGTGTTCTCGGGTTTGGCCTCGTATTGGTCCTGGTAGAAGACCTGGGACTTCTGATGGTGCAGGCCCAGGTGGAGGGCCAGGGTGGATTCCTGGAAGGCCTCGGGCAGTTCCTCGGTGGCGTGGTCCAGACGGGAGATGCCCACGAAGACCGAGGTCTTGAACTTCTTGCGCAATTGTTCCTCGATGGCCATGGCCATGTCCCGGACCTGCAGGCGGGCTTGGGCGGCGTTCCGCTTCGGATCGGTGGAGGTCAGGAAGAAGGCCCCCTGGTTCTCCATCTTGCCGCAGACCGTCTCGGGAAGTTGCCGCACCATCTCGAAGCAGGCCCATTGCATCTGGGCCGACTGGACCATGGACCGCACCTCGCTGGTGGCCACCGCGCCCTCCCGGCCCAGCATGACCGCCAGCACCGTGTTGGGATGGCGGGTCAGGTGGAATTCATCCCGGTCCCAGGGCGCCAGTTCGCTCCCCTGCCAGGGCCCCCAAAGGAGGCGGTTACGCTTGACCTGGCTGTAATGCCACATGCGGTTGGCCATGTGCTGCGAGAAGACCTGGGCCTTCATTTTCTCCACCTGGCCCAGGAAACCCGGGTCGGGCCTTTCCTCGGCCACGAACTTCGCCAGCGCGTCGATGAGCTTCCGGTAGTCGGGGAGGGCCTGATCGGAGATCAGGGAGGTCTGCAGGAGGATCCGGGCGTAATCGTTGAAGATGGGGTCCGCCAGGCCCGGCGCCTTCCCGGCCAAAAGGCTGAATTGCTTGGACAAGGCCTCGAAGGATGGGATGGTCCGCTGGAAGGAACCGGACACCACATAGGCCACGCATTTGCCGTTCTGCAGCACGGGGGCGAAGTAATCCCAAAGTCCCGAATGCTGTTCCAGGACGCCCTTTTTCAAATGGGCGGCCTTCTCGAAACAATCATGGTTGTACCGAAGGCGATCCGCCTTCTTCCCGAAATAGAGCTCGAACTGGAAGGGCGAGGGATCGCCCGAGGGGGCGGCCAGGGTGTACCAGAGGTCGGGCTGGCGACGGTCCACGACGTAGCACGGCAAGGAGACATAGTCGGTGAAAAGGTTGATGACCGCATTGTTGGAAAGCACGCGCGAAAGCCAAGGAGGCGTGGCGGCCTCGCTGGCGGTCCCGGTCCTTAGGTCGATCCTGGGGCGTTTCATGCGCAATCCATTGATAGGGGTTCGACAATAACTTTACAAGTTTATCACGGGGGTCCCCCGGGAGTAAGGGCTAGGGCAAGAATTTGATATGGGTCTAACCGGTCAAAATATGGAGCTCGAAGGAACAAGGACGAACGCCGATATCGATCCTCCGAAGGGGGAACCCACCTGCCTTCAGGACGGATCAACGGGATGCCCATCCGGGTCCATCGCTGTCCATCCCTGTTCCAAGGTCCCGCAGTGGGATTGGCTATAATCCCCCCATGGATCGACCCCACCTATTCTTGCTGGACTACGACGGCACCCTCACTGACTTCGAACGGGACCCGGAGCGTTCCCTGCTTTCACCCCGGGCGAAGAAGGTCCTTCAGGGACTGCGCAAGCGATACCCGGTCATCTTCATCAGCGGGCGTTACCTGAAAAGCCTCCGGAAGGTCTCCGGCCTCCCCCACTTCCCCATGGTGGGGACCCACGGCTTTGAAAGCCGGAACCTGCCCAAGCACCTCCGCTTGGCCAGCCCGGCCCAGGAACGTTTCTACGCCAAGGAGGCCCAAGGGCTTTGGAAAGCGGTCCAGCCGCTCCTGCGCCGGTTCCCCGGCATCCATATCGAGCACAAACCCTATTCCTCGACCCTCCATTACCGGGGCGTTGCCCTGTCCCCCGCCCAGGTCCGGTCTTTGGAGCGCGGATTCCGGGCGATCTTCCGGCGGAGCGTCACCTTGGAACGCTGGGACCTGATGGCGGGCAAGATGATGCTGGAGGCGAAGCCGAGGGGGTTCAACAAGGGCAAGGCGGTGAAAAAGATCGTCCGGCATTTTCCCGACCACCGGGTGGTCTATGCGGGGGACGACATCACGGACCTGTCGGTCTTCAAGTCGCTCGGGAAAAAAGGTTTGAAGGTGGCCGTGGGGACCCGTATCCCCAAGCGTTACTCGGACCTGCGCTTCCCTTCCCCCAAGGCCCTCCTGGAGTGGCTGGCCGGCTTCACCCGGGGCTGAGCCCCTTAAGGGTTATGCCAGACGTCAGGATAGTAGGCGCCGCTCCCGGGCCAGAAGGCCCCGCCCCCCGCGACCCAAAAGGAATTGTTATAGGCGTAGCTTTCAGCGGCGAATCGTTTGGCGAAGGGTAGGGTCGCATACTTTTGCGTCCAGGTCGTCCCATCGTTGGTGACCCACACGTCATCATCCACACCCGTGTTGGGGATGGTCGGCATATAGGAACTACCGGCCCCACCCATGAGCCAGATCTGGTTGTAATAGACCTGGGCGGAAGCATAGACCCGTCCTGAAAAACCCGCGTTGGCCGTGGCCTGGGTCCAATGGGTCCCGTCATTGGAATACCAGGCATCCGAATAAGAGTTAACGTAATAGGCGTTCCCACCCGCCGGAGTGGCCTTTCCCCCGGCGATGACCCAGATGGCCCCATTGAACACCACACAGGAAGCACCGGCCCGAGCCGAGGGAAAATCAGCCTCCCTTTTCCAATTCGCACCGTCGGCCGAACTCCAGACATCCGACATCGCGGCCAGCCCTAGGCTATTGTCCCCGCCGATGACCCAAATGCGTCCATTGAAGACCACGCAACCAAAATCCTCCCGGGCTGCGAAAGGCGCGGCGGCCGTGACTTGGGTCCACTGGACCCCATCGCTGGAATTCCAGACATCATTCCCGAAACCACCTGTGACCACTCCGCCGATGACCCACAATTTGCCGTTGAATACCACCGTCCCGCATCCCCACCGGGTTCCGAAAGGAGGATTGGCCAGGACCTCGGTCCAGGTGATCCCATCGGTCGAGGACCAGACGTCCGCCTTGACCCCGCCTTGGATGGAGCAATCGGTCCCACCTCCGATCAGCCACATCTTATTGTTGAAGACGGCGTACCCCGAGAACATCCGGGGACCAAAAGACGCCGAAGCGGTGGCCTGCACCCACCCCAAGGGCTTCTGGGTCGGCGTGGCGGTAGCCGAGGCCGTGGCGGTCGCGGAGGGAGTGGGGGTCCCGGTGGCGCTGGGGGTCGGGGACGAAGTGGAGGTCCCCGAAGGGGTGGCGGATGGCGACGCGGTGAGCGTCGGCGACGGGGTCCAGCTCACGGTCGACGTCGAGGTCGCCGTATTCGGATCAGTCGCAGTCGGGGTAAGGGTGGCAGAAAAGGTGGAAGTCGGGCTGGAAGTGGGCGTCTCCGTGCAGGTAAAGGAAGCGGTCCGTGTCATGGACGGCGTCCCCGTGCAAGTATCGGAGGGGACGGGCGTGGACGAGGGTGAAGCGGTCATGGTCGGGGACGGGGTGTGGGTATCCGTGATCGTGGGCGTCCAGGTCTTGGATGGAAATTGGGTATCCGTCGGGGTCGACAAGGAGTTCGAAATGCCAGGAGCGGCCGGGCCTGAAAAGGGCCTGTTACACCCCGCCACCCAGGACAAGATCATCCACCCTAGACACCCCAGGACCTTGAAGGAAGAACGCATTGGACCCCACTCGGAAAACACTGAAAATATTGCCTGGTTCCAGGTGCATTTTCAGTGCCATCCACGGGGCAAATAATTTAATGATAAAGCGCCTATGTTGGAACGAACTTGGCCCTTTCTCAGGCCACCAAGACCTGACCGACCCGTTAGAAATCGCTCTTTTTCAGCGATCCACGATCAAAAAACGACAGGGCGACCATTCATCGCAAGACCATCAATTTGAGGATGATCCGCGCGCCTTCGGTGCGGACGATCACGTAATAGACCCCGTTGGCCAGCGGCGCGCCCGAAGCGTCCGTCGCGGGCACGGCCAGGATCGCCGTCCCCGGCCCTTGGCTATGGAAGGTCATCTCGTTCACCTTGCGGAAGGCCGTCGTCTCCACCTGCACCTGGACCTTGTCCACCGTGGTCATCCCCGTCACCTGGATGTTGAAGCCGTCCCCTGACACCGGGTTCGGGTAGATCACCGCCTGGATCCCGTTCCCCGCCGTGGGCGTGAGGGTGGGGCTGAAGGACGGAGTCCCTGTCTGCGTCGCCGTAGGCGTCTGTGACAGGGTGGGGGTGGGCGTCCCCGTGGGGGTCCAGGTCCAGGTGGCGGTGGAACTGTTCGTCGGGGTGAAAGTCCGGGTGGGCGTAGCCGAAGGCGAAGCGGTGAGGGACGCCGTCCAGCTTGATGTCGATGAAGGCGTTGGAGTGCTGGAGGCTGTCGCGCTAGGCGTCATCGAAGCCGTCGCGGTAGCCGTGGGTGGGACCGCCGTCGCCGTGAAGGTTCTCGTGGCGGTGCTCGAGGGCGTGAAAGAGGCGGTGAAGCTCGGGGTGGGGGTGGAACTGGGCGTCGATGAGACCGTAAAGGTGGAAGAGGCGGTCGGGGTCCCCGTTCTGGTGGCGGTGGAGGTCGCCGTGGGAGTGATGACCGCCGTATTCGTGGGCGTTCCCGAAGGGGTCGAAGTGGAAGTCGCCGTGGAGGAGGCCGTCGCGGTAGCGGTGGGTGGGACCGCCGTCACCGTGAAGGTCCTGGTCGGCGTCATCGTGGCGGTGGACGTTGCGGTCGAGGTGAAGGTATTCGTGGGTGGCACCGGCGTGGGCGTTGGCGAAGCCGAAGGCGTAGCGGTGAGCGTAGGCGACGGAGTCGCCGTAGTCGAAGCCGTCGGGGTGCTGGTCCAGGTGAACGCGGCCGTCATGGTATTGGTCTTTGTGGGCGTAGCCGACGGAGTCGGCGTAGTCGAAGCCGTGGCCGTCCTCGTCGCCGTGGACGTGGAAGACGCCGTGGCGGTGGGGGTGTTCGTAGGCGGCACCGGGGTATGGGTGCGCGTGGCCGAAGGCGTAGCGGTGAGGGACGCCGTCCAGCTTGATGTCGATGAAGGCGTTGGAGTGCTGGAGGCTGTCGCGCTAGGCGTCATCGAAGCCGTCCGGGTCGAAGTGGCTGTGAAAGTAGGGGTTGAGGTCGGGCTGTTGGTCCGGGTCAAGGTCGCCGTCGGCGGCACCGGCGTGTTCGTCCGGGTCGGGGTGAAGGTATTGGTGGCGCTCCCGCAGGGCGGGTAGGTGATGGTCGCGTCGAAGGACCCGATGTCGGTCGGGGGCGCCTGTCCGTCCACCCGGACATTGCACAGGATGGTCACGTTCCTGGCGTGGTGGAACTCGAAGTTCTTCCCACTGGGACCCGTCACGGTGACGCCGTCGAGCGTCACATTGGAGACCGGAGCCTCCGCCACCGCCCACATAATTCCCGGGCTCTTGGCGCCGCTGGAAGCCGTGGTGGCCGTGATGTTCCGGAGCGTGATATTGCTCCAGAAGGGCGTGGTGCTGGTGATGGCCTGGGTGTCGTCGGTGGTGGGCGGCAGGGACGAGGGATTCGGGTAGAAGCTGGTCAGGAAGAAGGGATAGAGCAGGATGTTGGTCATGGTGATGTTGGAGTAGGTCAGGTTGGTGATGACCCCGCCCCGGTCCCGGCCCGTCTTCCACCGGATGCCGTACTGGGTGCCGTTGAAGGTGCAGTTGTCCACCAACAGGTCGCTCACCCCGCCCTGGGTGTAACCCCCGATGGAAAGGCCGTGGCCGGTGCCGAAGGTGCAGTTGCGGATGGTGATGGCCTGGCAGTTGTCCGAACTGCCCCCGATCTGGATGACGTCGTCCCCGTCGCTGATGTAGCAGTTCTCGATCAGGTAGTTCTTCCCCCTCAGGTCGATGCCGTCGGTGTTGGGCGAAGGCCAGGCCGCCGTGATGCTCAAGCCCGAGCAATAGACCCCGTTCATGGACCCCAGGGTTTGGATGTGGAACTTGGGCGAATCCTTGACCGTGATCCCCATCAGGGTCACGTTGGAAGACTTGGAGAGGTAGATCATGGCTGGGGGCCGGTTGTCCGGATTGCCGTTGTTGAAATCCGTCCACCAGGCCGCGCCTTGGCCGTCCATGGTCCCCGACCCGTTCAGGGTGAGGTTGGTGAGGTTGGTCCCATAGACGAAACTCGTGTTCTGGGGGAAGGTCCCGAAAGCGGTCATCTTGAGGGTCCCGCCCGAGGCGATCTGGAAGGTCATGTTGCTCTTCAATGTCAAGGGGCCGGAAAGGAAGGTCCCCGAGGGGACCAGCACGGTCCCGCCGCTCCCCACCGCGTTGATGGCCGCCTGGATGGCGGCCCGGTTGTCCGTGCTGCCCGTGGTGGCGTTGTAGGGAGCGGAAGTGATGTTGAGGGTCTGAGCCTGGACCGAGGCGCCAAGGAACAGGAAAACGGCGAAAGCGGGCGGTTTGGGGACCCAGTGCATCAACGTAGCACCATCAATTTCAGGGTGATCCGTGCGCCTTCGGTGCGGACGATCACGTAATAGACCCCGTTGGCCAGCGGCGCGCCCGAAGCGTCCGTCGCGGGCACGGCCAGGATCGCCGTCCCCGGCCCTTGGCTATGGAAGGTCATCTCGTTCACCTTGCGGAAGGCCGTTGTCTCCACCTGCACCTGGACCTTGTCCACCGTGGTCATCCCCGTCACCTGGATGTTGAAGCCATCCCCGGTCGCCGGGTTCGGATAGATCACCGCGGTCACGCCGGTCCCCGGCGTGAAGGTAGGAGTGAGGAGTGGGAAGGTAGGAGTTGAAGTCCAGGTCAATGTCGGGGTAACCGTCGGCGTGTAGCTAAAGGTGGGGGGCAAGGTCCAGGTGGCAGTGAAGCTGTTCGTCGGGGTGGGGGTTCCCGAGGCTGTGGAAGTGAAGGTCCGGGTCATGGTGGCCGTCGGAGGAACGGCGGTGTTCGTGGGTGTATTTGTGGAGGTTTCCGTAAAGGTACGGGTCGAGGTAGACGTGGGCGGCACCGGACTATTGGTATTTGTGAAGGTAGCCGTCGGCGGAACAGGACTATTCGTGTTCGTGAAAGTGGCTGTTGGCGGCACGGGCGTGTGCGTAGGCGAAGCGGTGAGGGACGGCGTCCAGCTCGCAGTGAGGGAAGGCGTAGCCGTCATCGAACTGCTTGATGTCGATGAAGGCGTTGGAGTGCTGGAGGCTGTCGCGCTAGGCGTCATCGAAGCCGTCGGCGTCATCGTGGCGGTGGACGTTACGGTCGAGGTGAAGGTATTCGTGGGTGGAACCGGCGTGGGCGTTGGCGAAGCCGAAGGCGTAGCGGTGAGCGTAGGCGACGGAGTCGCCGTAGTCGAAGCCGTCGGGGTGCTGGTCCAGGTGAACGTGGCCGTCATGGTATTGGTCTTTGTGGGCGTAGCCGACGGAGTCGGCGTAGTCGAAGCCGTGGCCGTCCTCGTCGCCGTGGACGTGGAAGACGCCGTGATGGTGGGAGTGTTCGTAGGCGGCACCGGGGTATGGGTGCGCGTGGCCGTCGCCGTGGACGAAGACGTGTTCGAGGCCGTCGCCGTAAAGGTCCGGGTCGAAGTGGCTGTCGGAGTCCCCGACGCCGTGAAGGTTTTGGTGGGCGAAGCCGAAGGCGTAGCGGTGAGCGTAGCCGACGGAGTCGGCGTAGTCGAAGCCGTGGCCGTCGGGGACGATGACGCGGTCCATGTCGCCGTCGACGTCCTGGTGGGCGTAGCCGTCGGTGAGGACGAAGAACTGTATCCCGTCATTTCCAGGCGCAAATAGTCGTATTCGAACCCGTTCCCATTGCCCGCGCCGCCGGCGGGCCGCATGCCGATATCGATCTCGTTCGTCCCCGCGTGGAGCTTGTTGGCCGCGAAGTCCAGGTAGGCGTCCCCCCAGGCACCCTGCGAACCCAGGCGGACAATGCTGTCAAAACTGTGGGCCGGGGGATAAAAACCCGTCGCCGGATTGGTGATGGACGCGTATTGGCCGTTGGTGGACCCCATGACCGCGGCGGTCTGGACGGTCCCATTGACCGTCAAGATGCAGGCGGAACTGTAATTCGAGGCAAAGGCGATATAAAGCCGGGCGGTCTGGGCCGCCGAGGGCGCGGAGGCAAGGTTGAAATAGATCCGGGAAGTCGTCCCGGTGTAGGCGGATCCCGTATAGGTGGTGGGTTGGCAGTAGTTCCAATCGGTCCCCGGGTTGCTGCTCCCCACCGTGAAGCTGACCCCGCCCGGGAACTGGTTCGCGTAATCCAGGAAGGCGCCCCAGGCGGTGGGGCTGTTATAGGGAGCGCCGCCCGCGTAGCGCGGAAGGGCGCCGTTATAGGGCGTGAGCGAATGTTCCCCGTTGAAGAATTCGTTGGAATCCCGGTCCGGCGTCCCGATCTCCCAGACGGTGGGGCCCAAGCGCAACGGGCCCCAGGTGACCGTGCCCAGGTTGACGGTGGAACCCGCGTTCACATTGACCCCGGTCCGCTTGAAGGTACCGATGGCGCCCGGACCGAAGGCCCAGAGGTTGTAGGCGCCGGGCAAAACGTGCGGGATGGAGAAGCTCCCTCCGGCCCCGGTGCGCACCCAGAACTGGTAGGTCAGGTATTGCTGCTGGAAATCGGTCCCGCCGTTATCCGGCGCCAAACCGATCCAGAGACTCACCGGTGAGGCGCCGGGGTTGTTGGGATCGTTGATGGCCAGGGTCCCGCTCACGGTCCCCCGCCCGCTGTCCTGGGGATAGGGGGAGCCGCTCATTCCGCTGGGCGTCTGGGGATGGAACCAGGTATAGGGCCAAGCGCCCTGTTCGGCGGCGGCCTGGGCCTGGGCGTCGGCCCAAAGGGTCCGGGCCTTGAGGGAGACGGGGTCGCCGGCGGATCCCGTGTACTTGTTGGCGTAAATAAAAGCCGGGCCAAAGGTCTTGGAGGAGAAGGTCCCGGCCGGTTGGTCCTGGGTCGATCCGAATCCATAGTGCCCGCCGCCGAACATGTTCAGGAGCGTGTTGCCGATGTGCTCGGTGAGTTCCCGGTGCATGGGCCCGCCATCGTAATACTCATGGCTCGGGAGCACTTGCCAGATGCCGTCGACCGAACTGCTGGAAGCCCAGCCCCAGGTGTCCAATTGGCCAAGGGGAGCGCTATAGGCGTATTTGCATTCCGTGAGACCGTTGTAGATCCCGCTGGTCCATTGGGTGACCTCGGCGGGCGCGCCCGCCACGGCCACCGAACTGTCGTTGGGCGAGGCCATCTGACGGAAACGGTAAGGATCCACGCAAAGCCAGTCGAAGATGGAACCAACATAGACGTTCGACCGCAGTTCCGCCCCCGGATAGTCGGCATAACCGGATTGGTGGGTGAGGATCATGGTCACGTAGATGCCCTGCTGGCCGCGGTTGAGGTCGTAATAGACGGCCATATCCATCGGATCGGCGGTCGATTGGAGCCAGACCTCCGCCTGGTTCCCTCCGTTACCGGACGGATTGACGCTCAAGGTGTAAACGGCGCTCGAGAGCGTCGGCCCACCGGAACCATCCCAATAGAAGTAACCGCCCCCGTGCCCCCCCGAGAGCAGATTGGTCCCGTTGTAGGTGAAATTGGTGATGTTGCCGTTGGATTTATTGATGGTGACGGACACGATGCCGTTGGCCAGGACCACGGTGCCGCCGTTGTCGGTGACCGTGACGTTGCCGCCGGTCCCCGTGCCCCCGCCGGGGACATTGGCCCAAAGCGGAAGCGCTTCCAAGAATAGGAAGGAAAGCAGAAAGAAAAATTGTTTTAAGCGTTTCGCGATCATCGACCTCATCCGGCTTTCAGGCGCGGAGTCTTTGGAAAACTTTTTAATTGAACCGGTTCAACATCCGGGCGTGGAAACCCCTTCAAGGGAACGTCCGATGTTCAAATCATACCGAACTATCGTGAGCGGCCGCCAAAGGTTACAGGGGAATTTTGGGTAAAGGCTTTCCGGGGACGGAACATCCCGCAACTTTTCCAAGACCTTCCCGCGCTCTGAGGCTAGCGGGAGATCAGGAGTTTTCCGATAAACCGGCCTTCCGAACTATGGACCACGATGTAATAAAGGCCATTGGCCAGGTCCGCACCCGCTTTGTCCCTGAGGGACAGACCGACTTGATAGACCCCGATCGGCAGTGCGCCCAGGTCCATTTCATTCACTTTCCGGAAAGCCGTCGTGAAGACCGTGAGCTTCACATCGCTTTCCGGCTGGATCAGGGTGATCTGGACCGAAATGGGGCCAGGCCCGGACACCGGATTGGGATAAGGAACGACCCCGCCCTTTTTGGGAACGCCGGTGGCCGTAGAGGTCTTGGTGGATGTTGAACTGGGCGTCGGGGTCAGCGTGACCGTCGGGGTGAAAGAAGGGGTCAGGGTGAAGGTTGGGGTGAAAGTGACCGTGGAGGTCGATGTAGGGGTCCGAGTAGCGGTAGCGGATGGGGTGAAGGTCACCATCGGGGTCGAAGTGGAGGTCCAAGTTGGCGTAGCCGAAGGCGAAGCGGTGAGGGTCCAGCTCGATGTCGATGAAGCCGTTGGAGTGCTGGAGGCTGTCGCGCTAGGCGACGTAGTCGCCGTAGTCGAAGCCGTCGAGGTTCCGGTCGAAGTCCCCGTGGAGGTCGGGGTGGGCGTGATGACATTGGTGTTCGTGAAAGTCGCCGTCACCGTCGGGGTCGAAGTCACGGTGGAAGTCCCGGTGAACGTTCGTGTTGGCGTAGCCGAAGGCGAAGCGGTGAGGGACGCCGTCCAGCTTGATGTCGATGAAGGCGTTGGAGTGCTGGAGGCTGTCGCGCTAGGCGTCATCGAATCCGTCGAAGTCGACGTAAAGGTCGGGGTCGGTGAATAAGTGGCGGTCGGGGAAGGTGTGAAGGTCATCGTCCCCGTCGAAGTCGGCGTCGGGGTGATCACATCGGTGTTAGTGGGGGTCGGGGTGATCGTCGGAGTGGAGGTGGGGGTCCCGGTGAGGGTCATGGTGAAGGTGGCGGTCGCCGTCGAGGTCGAAGTGGATGTCCGAGAGGGCGAAGCCGTCGCGGTCGGGGTATTCGTGAAAGTGGACGTCGGAGTACCGCTGGCCGTGGAGGTCACGGTGACCGTGGGGGTCGAGGTCGGGGTGGGCGTGATGACATCGGTATTCGTGAAGGTACGGGTGACCGTTGGGGTCGAGGAGGGCGAAGCCGTGGACGTCATCGAAGCCGTCCGGGTAGGCGTGGAGGTCGGGGTGAAGCTGGAGGTGGCGCTCGCCGTCGGGCTATTGGAGGCGGTGGAAGTGGCCGTGCGGCTTGCCGTGGAAGACGGGGTGGAAGTCGCCGTACTGGCCGCTGTCGAGGTGGAGGTACGGGTTGGCGAAGCCGAAGGCGTAGCCGTAAGGGACGCCGTCGGCGTCATCGAAGCCGTGGGGGTCGAAGTGCGCGTCGCCGTGGGCGAGGACGTAAGGGTCATGCTGGGCGAGGCGGTCGGGCTACTGGTGCTCGTGGGCGTGGACGAAGGCGTCCGCGTGGGGCTGTTGGTGGGGGTCGAAGTGGCCGTGCGGGTGGGCGTAGCCGTCGGGACGGGCGTGTGGGTCGGGATGCACCCGTCGTGGAGGAACTGGATGTTGTCCACGTAGAAGTTCCCCAGGGCCGTCGGGGCGCCGGTGTTGTAGACGAAATAGAGCTTGGTGATGGGCATGGCCGAGGTGAGGGAGCTGGCCCCTCCCCCGGGGTTCTGGAAATCGATGGTCCAGGTCAGGGTCTGTAGACCTGCCACCACCGTGGGGACCGTGGAGGACAGGCCCTGGTAGGAAATGCCGTTCGGGCCGGAGTCGGCGAAAAGGATCAACTGGTTGTAGCCGCCGCCGACCAGGGCGGCATCGGCGTAGAGGTCCATGGAGATACGGGTGGTCCCATAGAGATCGGTCGGGGTGAAGCCGCTCAGGTTGAAGAGGTCGTTGTTGTAACCGCTGGGGGTGGTCACCTGGACCTTCATGCAGGTCGTCCCTTGGGAGGGCATCCCGGCCACCGCCCCGGCGGAATTCACGAAGGTCCGGGTCGCGTTGTTCCCGCTCCAAGTCCCGTTCTCGACGGCGCTCTGGCAGCCGTTGAAAAGCGCTGAGCAGGGCGTGGGGGTGCGGGTCGGGGTGAAGGTCGGGGTGGCGATCCCGCAGGAATTGACCAGCCGGATGTTGTCGATGAAAAGGTCGCCGACGGCCGCGTTCTGGGCGTTGAGGACGATCCGCAGGGTGCTCAGGGCGGAGGC
This sequence comes from bacterium, assembly GCA_035549195.1. Classification (NCBI taxonomy): domain Bacteria; species bacterium. Next base: position 6,214 of record DASZRK010000029.1, on the reverse strand, counting down.
GGAAGTGATGGCCTGGGGATAGTCCAGGTTGAAGGTCAGGGTCTGCTGGCCCGCCACCAAGGTCGGGGAATCGGAGGAGATGGACTGCCAGGTCGTGACCGGTCCGGCGGAGGAATCGGCCACCAGGACGAGGCTATGCCAGCCGCCCAAGGCCGAGACCAGCGTGGCGGCGGCGTTCACCTCCATTTGGAGCTGCACCGCGGACCCGAAGACCGCCGGGGAGAACCCCGCCAGGTTGGCGATGTCGGCGTTATAGGCGGACCCGGTCGTGATATGGACCTGCAGGGCCCCCGACCCCTCCGAGGGCATGCCCGACGGCAGGCCCGAGGTCGCGATGCTCCGGGTGGCGTTCACCCCGCTCCAGGTCCCGTTCTCGGTCAGGGAGTTCGTCCCGTTCAGGAGGATCGTGCACTGGGTGGGCGTGGGCGTCACGGTACGGGTCGGGGTGGAGGTGGGGACCGGCGTGCCGCCGGGCGGGACCTTGACCAAGACCATGTTGTAGGCCGGGACCGTCACCGGGAAGCTGGCCCCCGTAGTGATGGAGTTGCCCGTTCCAGGCACGGCGGAGACCGCCGGGTTCGTGGTGCCGTTGACGCTGATCCAACGGAGTTCCTGGGCCGGGGTGGAAGCCCCCGACTTGGTCGTGCCCGCCGGGGCCAGGGTCCAGATGTTGCCCGAGGTCCCCGGCGAGAAGCCCGAGACGGTGATGGTGACCGTATTGCTGGTGGCCGTATTGTTCACGGTGAAGACCGTTAGGTTGCCCGACGCGTCCTTCGAGGCCCAGCAGCGTTGGGCCGCCAGGCTGGTCGTGGCGGAGACCAGGTTCCGCCCGAAGACCTTGGAGAGGTAGGGGAAGATGTACCAGGCCGGCCGGGGGTTGTTGGCGGGGGTGTCGTCCGAATTAGCGCTGCCGCCGCGCAAAAGCCCGAAGTCCGAGGTGACCGCCGAGCTGAACCCGTTCTTGATGGCCCAGATGTTCGCGCCCTGCCAACCGTTCCGGCCGAGTTCCAGCAGGTATTGGGCGCTCCACATGGCGTCCACCCACTCCACCGTCTTCTGCTCGGGCGCAGTGCTACGGTATTCGGTCATCCAATAGGGGATGCTGCCGGGGGTGAAACCCGCCGTGGACAGGATGGTGTTCATCTCGCTGGTGCGGGTCGTGGCGGCGTCCACTTCGGTGGTGAGCAGTTGGTTGTCCACGGTCGTGTTGTCCGCGGCGTTCCCGATGGGATAGGCGTGGGAGATGAGGTAGTCCGGCGTGACGCCCTTGGCCTTGATGGCGGAAAGGGCCGCCTCCGACCAGGGCATCCATCCCGACTCGTCCTGGCAGATGGCCCCGACCTTGATGGTGCTGTCCACGGCCTTCATGGCGTTGTAGAAGTCCACGAAGTTGTTCCCGTAATTGGTGCCGTTCGTCTCGTAGCCGTTCTCCCAGCTCCCGAAGATCTCGTTCCCCACTTCCCAATAGGTGACCTTGTAGTTCCCCGCTCCCTTGTTCATGTAATTGACCCAGGCCGACGCCAGCGACACCGCCGCCGCGTGGCCATGGCTGGTGGCGCCCCCGGGACACCAATAGCCCCCGTAGTTCACGATGCATTGGAGTGGAACGTTGGCGGCCTTGGCGAAGGCGATCCCCTCGCTGATGTTGATGATGTAGGAGCCGGAGGAACAGCCCGGGGCCGGCCCGTTCTCCAGGTTGCTCCAGTCCACGCCGTCGGACCAGCTCCCACCCGGGAAGCGAAGGTTGTAGGTCCCCATGGCGCTCAGGGCATTCACATAGTTCGTGTTGCCCGCCGTCGCGGAACCGTCATAGACGGACATGTTCTGGCCGAAAAGGGTGTCCGGAATGGTCCGGATGGCCGAGGCGGCGTTGACGGTGACGGAAACACCGGCGGCCATGGAAGGAGCGGCGATGAGGAAAAGGACGATCGGGAGGAGAATATAGAAGGAAAGGTACTTGAACCGGAGAACGGGCATGCTCACCTGTCGTTTAAATCGTTTTCTTGAACCGGTTCAATGAAATTGCAATTTATTTAGCCGGGCAAGGTCCTGTGTTGGTGGGGTGGAAAGACGTTCAAACACTGGAACTTCGGAAAAAATATACCGCCCGGGACCAAAAGGGACAAGAAATTGGCTCAAAAAGGACCCAATGGATCCCGGAACTCTCTAAAACTTTTTTCGGGTTTTTTCTGCGGCTGGAGGACTGGCGTTCTCTTTCTCGTTCAAGCCAAGCGAGGTTCGATCCGTTCGATGGACCGTCCCGATCAGCGAAGGACCAGCAACTTGGTCAGGAAGTGACCCGCCGGAGTACGGACCCTCAGGTAATAGATCCCGTTGGCCAGAGGAGAACCACGGCCATCGGTCAAGGGAACGACCACGGAAACCCCCGATGGAACATTGGCGAACTCCCAATGGGCCGCCATTCGGAAAGCGCCGGTGAAGACATCCACTTCGACCGTCCCGATCCCCGGATAGGGCGGCGGCAAGAGGTTCACCGTGGGACCCGGAGCCGGGTTGGGATAAACGACGGGCCGTCCATTGCCGTTCGGGGTCGGGGTCGAAGTCGCCGTGGCGGTCGAGGTCCTCGTCGCCGTCGGAGTAAAGGTTCGAGTGAAGGTATGGGTCGGAGTTGACGTGGTGGTCGGCGTGGAACTGGGGGTGGATGTCCTCGTCAGGGTGAATGTCGAAGTAGCCGTGGGCGTCGCGGTCGAGGTGAAGGTATTCGTGGGCTGCATCGGCGTGTGCGTGGGCGAAGCCGAAGGCGAAGCGGTGAGGGACGGCGTAGCCGTCATCGAATCCGTCGCCGTCCTTGTGGACGTCGAAGACGCGGTCGCGGTAGGCGACAGCGTTGGAGTGGACGTCATCGTCGGGGTCGAAGTCACGGTGGAAGTCCCGGTGAACGTGCGTGTTGGCGTAGCCGAAGGCGAAGCGGTGAGGGACGCCGTAGGCGTCATCGAATCCGTCGGGGTCGGCGTAATGACCGAAGTATTCGTGGAGGTCGAGGTCACCGTCGGGGTCGAAGTCACCGTAGAGGTCGCGGTATTGGTGGCCGTGTTGGTGGAAGTCGCCGTGAAAGTGCGAGTTGGCGTAGCCGAAGGCGAAGCGGTGAGGGACGCCGAAGGCGTCATCGAAACCGTCCGCGTAAAGGTAGCGGTGGCGGTCCCAGTGGAAGTGTTCGTCCGGGTGGCGGTGGCCGTCGCGGTATGGGTCGAAGTGTTGGCGGCCGTGTTGGTCGAAGTGGCCGTGAAAGTGCGGGTTGGCGTAGCCGAAGGCGTAGCGGTGAGGGAGGCCGTAGGTGTCATCGAAGCCGTCCGCGTGAAGGTGGACGTAGCGGTCTCCGTGGAAGTATTCGTGCGGGTGGCCGAATTCGTCGCGGTGGCGGTGGCCGTCGAAGTCCGCGTTGGCGTAGCCGAAGGTGTAGCGGTGAGGGACGCCGTAGGCGTCATCGAAGCCGTCCGGGTCGGGGTGGGCGTCGAGCCCACGACCGTCAGACAGGCGCTGTTGCCGCCGATGACGTCCCAGATGGGCGACATCAGGCTGTCGGTATAGGGCAGGCCCTGGCCCAGGTCCCACATGCCGATACCCCGCAAACCCGACCCGACGGCCCAATTGATCTTGTCGCAATAGCTCTGGGCCGTGTCCACATAGACCTGATGGCCGTTCGCCGTGTAGGACTGCTCCGCATAGGTCGCGTTGTAGGCCCCGGCCGTCCCCAAATGGAGGGTGGAAAGGGTCTGGTATTCCTGGGCCCCGCAACCGCCGTCGTAATCGTTGGTGTAAAGGGGACATCCCAGGACCATCTTGGAGAGGGGATAGGCCCAATGGCTCCCATTGGTCATGGCCGCGATCCCGTTCTTGATGAGGTTCAGGGGACCGTTGTACTTGTTGGGACAGTCGTACCAATCGTAACCCATGTAGAAGCACCAGTCGGTGTAGCTCCCCAGGGTGGTCATGTTGTAGATGTCCCGCACGTAATCCACCGTCGCGAAGGAGACCGTCCGGGGCTGGTTGTCGAAAGTGGAATTGGGCAGGGCTTTGATGTCCTGGTAGATGAGCTGCATCATCGCGGTGGCGTCCGCCTGGGGCGCGGCCCCGGGGGTCTCCCAGTCGATGTCCACGCCGTCGTAGCCGTTGGTCGCCACTAGGTTGCTGACCGCCGAGGCGAAGGCCGCCCGGTTGGCCGAGGAACAGAGGGTGGCGAAGGCCCCATCCTGCCCTGCCCCGCCCAGGGACACGATGCAGCGCACCCCGTGGCTGTGGGCGGCCGTAATGAGGGTGTTCCCCTTGGCCCCCACGTTGGTGAAGGTCTTGTTGGCGTTGGGCTGGTAAAAGGCGTCCGCGATGACCGTCAGGTCGCCCCAAGGCACGTCGCTGTTCCAGTTGATGGCCCCGGCGCTCCCGGTGAGGCTGGAGGTGCTGGACTTGGTGTCCTGCAGGGCGTAACAAACCACCTGGTAGGGCGGGGCGGCCCAGGCCTTCGGGATCACGCAAGAAATGAACAGAAGGAAGGGGAAGATCGCCGGACGTCTTGAAATCGTTTTCAGTAGGCCGCGCCCCAAAGCACCCACGCGAAGCTCTCTCACGTTCCCCTCTTCAAAGGAAAATGGATCGGTCCCGACGAGGAAACGTTACCAGAAGCCGAAAATAGCGATGTCCATTTCCGGCGATTCTGATGTCACTTTATCCGTTGAACCGGTCAAACGGCCTCATGGAAGGAACGGGCCCTTCAGGTTCCACCGCCTGGAATTTTGGAAAGGTCACCCGGCCAAAAGGGTCAGTGGAGGACCAGCACCTTCAGGACCTTCGCGGTGGGCGCCGGCCCCGAGACTTCCATGCGGATGTAATAGAGGCCGTTGGACACCGGGGTTCCCCACTGGTCCCGTTGGTCCCAGGAAAGGGTGCCCGCGCCGGCCACCAGGGCCGACTTCGAATAGACCTTCCGGAAGGCGGCCGTATAGACCTCCAGCGCGACCGTGGAAGGTCCCGGTACGCTCACGCAAACATTGATCTCCCCGGATCCGGTGGCGGGGTTCGGCTGGGCCGGGCAGATGGTGGTCTTCAGGATGGGCGTGGGCGTTCCCGTGAAGGTCATGGTCGGCGTGGCCGTGGGCAGCGGCGTGGAAGTGGAGGTGGGGGTCGGGAGGACGATCGTGAAGGAAGGGCTGCTGACCGCCGCGCCGGTGAATTGCAGGGCCTGGTTGTTCCCGCCCGTCCCATAGACCGAGGTGTTGGTCATGATCCCACCCTGATAGGTCCCCGCGGAAGCGGCGCCGGAGAAGTCATAGACCACCAAAAGGTCCCCGGACGAAGCCGCGTATACGAGGGTCGAGGTCGAAAAGGTCATGGTCAGTATCCCGGAACTGAAGGTCCCGCTTCCCAGCAGGCTATCCCCTCCATCCACGATCCCGTTCCCGTTGCCGTCCCGGTAAACGCTCACGCCGCCGATCCCCGTGTCGCTATCCCCCGTCCCCGAGGCGGTCAATTGAAGTCCCGTCAAGGTCGCGGCGGAAGAACTGGGGTTGGTCAACTGCACCTGAAGGACCGGCACACCCGAGGTCCCCGGCAACAAGGTCGCCCCGCCGGGTTGGGATCCGCCCAGGCTCAGCGTGATGACCGGCGCCGTGGGGGTGGCGGTCGGCGTCGAGGTGAAGGTGAAAGTGGCCGTGGGAGTATGGGTGAAGGTCGAGGTGAAGGGCGGCGTGGCGGTGTTCGTGGACGTGGAACTGGCGGTCGGCGTCGCCGAAGGCGTAGCGGTAAGGGAGGCCGTAGGCGTCATCGAAGCCGTCGGCGTTCCGGTGGGCGTGGGGGTGATCACATCGGTGTTCGTGAAGGTCCGGGTGACCGTTGGAGTGGACGAGGGTGAAGCCGTAGGGGTAGCGGTGGGGGACGCGGTCCAGCTCGATGTCCATGAAGCCGTTGGAGTGCTGGAGGCTGTCGCACTAGGCGTCATCGAGGCCGTCGCCGTATTGGCCAGGGTGTTGGTCGGGGTGGACGTGAAGCTGTTCGTGGAAGTCGGCGTGTTCGAGGCGGTGGAGGTCGGCGTGGCCGTCGGCGGAAGGGTCCCGGTGCTGGTGTCGGTCGGGGTGGGGGTGATGGTCCGGGTATTGGTCGAAGTGGAGGTGTTCGTGACCGTCGGGGTGCTGGACGGGGTAAAGGTGAAGGTGCTCGTCCGGGTCGCGGTGGCCGTGGACGTGGAGGTCGCGGTGGAAGAAGG
>DASZRK010000028.1 GCA_035549195.1 bacterium | reverse complement strand
GGAGGCTGTTGGTGTCCGAAAGGCCGTGGTAAAGGGGATAGTTCAGGATCTGAAGATAAAAGAGCTTCACGAAGATCACCAGGAAGGCGACCGAGATCGTCCCGAAGAGGAACTTGAATTTCCTCTCAGGGGAAACGCTGAATTTTCCCTTCGGGAACGTCAGGGCCACGAGCCCTCCTCGATGGAAGATCCCACAAAAGACACCCTAAGCCGTCGCGGGATCGTACCGGCGGCGGCGGAAACGGACCAGGAAAATGGAGACCAGGAACCCGGCCAAGGTGGTTCCCAGGGCGGTCTTCCAACAGGTCCAAAGGGCCTGGGAAAAACTCGGGGCGGAGCCGTCCCAAAGCTTGATGGACCACACCACCCCCTGGTGGAAAAGGGCGGCCACGAAGACCAGGCCCGTCTGGGTCACCACCTTTTCCCGGTAGATCCGCAGGCGGAAATAGGCGCAAAGGGCCCCGGTCAGGGTCTTGCCGATCACGTTCGGCCCGATCCAGCCCGCCGAAAGAAGGTCCTGGAGGAACCCCATCAGGAAACCCCATCCCGAGGCGGGGGTGGCGGTGGAGCGGAGGCCCAGGAGGATGACGAAGACCAGCGGAAGGTCCACCCCCAGCCCCGCGACGACCGGGAGCTGTTGGAGGAAGAAGATCGCGACCACCAGGAGCACCCAGCGGAACCTGCTCCATCCCCTTGCCCAAGGACCGGATCTCATTGGAAAAGGATCGCGGGCGGGAGGATGAAGACATAGTCCAGGGACGCGAAATCCACCGCCGGCGCCAGGAGGATATCCGCCATCAGCCCGTTCTCGGCCTCGCCCTTCCGGATCACCGTGCCCAACCGGTATCCCTTGGGAAAGACCCCGCCCAGGCCGGAGGAAAGGATGACATCGTCCTTTTGGACGTCCTCCGCGGCGCTCACATAGCCGTAACGCAATTGGTTCCGCCCGGTCCCCTGCACGACCCCCGACACGCGGGAACGATCGTCGATCCCGGCCACGCTGAAATCCGGGTCCGAGGCCAGGAGCACCCGGCTGTTCCCGCTGGAAACCTCGATGACCCGCCCGACCAGTCCCTGTTCCGAGATGACCGGGGAGTCCACCTGGATGCCCGCGTCGGAACCGGCGTCCACGATGAAGCTGCTGTTCCAAACACTGGGATCGTGGGCGATGATCCGCGCCAGGTGGGCCTTGCGCGAGAGGGTCGGCTTGATCTCCTCCATCCGCTGCAGGCGGGCCAGTTCCTCCTCGGTGGACTTATGGTTGGAGAGCTCGATGCGCAGCGATTGGTTCTCCAACTGCAACCGGTCCACCTCCTGGTGGAGGTTCTTGAGCTCGCGGATCGCGTTGAGGGTGTCCTCGGGGAAGGTGATGATCCTCGTCACCGTCTGTTGGACGGGCAGCCAAAGGGAGAGGGCGGTCGTCTTGAAGGTCGGCGGCGGGGCGCCCCGGTGGGAGGAACGGTAAAGGAGCAAAGCGCCGCAGGCCAGGAAAAGGGCGACGAGAAAAAGGGCGGAAAGGTTTCGCAGGAGGAATTTAAGCATGGCTTACGACCCGTCTTGGGCAGCCGACTCCAGCGGACCGCGGCGACCGTCGGCCCCAGGCTGCGGGATCAGAGATATTCTTTCTCGAGGACCGAGATGCGCTTGAGGAAATCCATGGAACGGTCCAGCAGGTGCCCGGCGCCCATGGCCACCGCGGTGGAAGGGTCGTCGGCGTGGTTGACCGGGACCCCGGTCTCGTCCCGAAGGCGCTCGTCCAGGTTCTTCAGCAAGGAGGAACCGCCCGCCAGCACGATGCCCCGGTCCACGATGTCCGCCGCCAGTTCGGGGGGGGTACGCTCCAGGGTGAGCTTGATGGTCTCGATGATGGGGATGAGGGGCTCTTCCAATGCACCCCGGATCTCCTCCGAGGTCAATTCGATGGTCTTCGGGAGCCCGGTCACCAGGTCCCGTCCCTTGATCTGCATCCGCAATTCCTGCTCCAACGGGAAGGCGGAGCCGATCTGGATCTTGATGTCCTCCGCGGTCCGTTCCCCGATCAGGATGTTGTAGGTCCGCTTGATGTAATTGACGATGGCTTCGTCGAATTCGTCCCCCGCCACCCGGATGGATTTCCCATAAACGATGTCCCCCAGTGAAATGACGGCCACCTCGGTGGTCCCCCCGCCGATGTCCACGATCATGTTGCCCTGGGGTTCGGCGATGGGCATGCCCGCGCCGATGGCCGCGGCCATGGGCTCCTCGATGAGGAACACTTCCCGGGCGCCGGCCTGTTCGGCCGAGTCCCGGACGGCCCGCTTCTCCACCTCGGTGCATCCGGAGGGGATGGCCACCACGATGCGGGGGCGGATGAGGGAGCGGCGGTTGTGGACCTTGGAGATGAAGTAACGGAGCATGCGCTCGGTCACCTCGAAGTCGGCGATGACCCCGTCCCGCATGGGGCGGATGGAGACGATGGAACCCGGCGTGCGGCCCAGCATGAGCTTGGCGTCGTTGCCGACCGCCAGGATCTGGTTGGTGGCTTTATGAACGACGACGAGGGAAGGTTCCTGAAGGACGATCCCACGACCCTTGACGTAAACGAGGGTGGTGGCTGTGCCAAGGTCGATGGCCACGTCGCTGGAAAAAAGACCTAGAAGGAAATTCAGCAAAACTCGGCTCCCAAAAGACCGCGAGGCGGGTCGGATTGATCGCTCCCCCGGGTTCGAACCGGGAAAGGCAAGAAATATGGACTTCCGGCGCACGGGGCAAAAAAAAACCCGGTCGGGACCGGGCTCCAGAAAAACCGGAAAAACCACGATTTCAGGGGGCTTAGTCTAACATAGAGGCCCGGACTGTCCAATGTTTTCTAGGGAAAGGGCGCGTTCGGACGGCAACGACCGCCAAAAGGAAAATAATTACTTCGCTTTTTCCGTATTGGCCGCGGGAAGAGGCTTATCGGAACCTTTGCGGGACTTGTCTTTCAGGATCCGCTCGAAGAGCTTCAGGTATTCCTTCTTCAGATCGGCGGGTGAGAAGTTGCGGTATTGGCCTTCGTTGAACTTTTCCCCGAGATATTCCTTGCTCTGACGGATGAAGGTCAGGATGGCCCCGATGTTCTCATCGTTCTCCAAGGCCATGGGGACTTCGATGATGATCTTTTGGAGGACGGCTTCCCGGTAACGTCCGATCTGGTCTTCCGTCGGGTTGACGATACCCGTCACTTTGCCGGTGAAGTTCTCTATAAAGAAGAGGACCTCGACTTCTTTCCCATAGAGTTCGGAGACGCTGGTGATGGGGGCGGCCTGCCCGTTGGCTTGGAGTTCGGCGCCGCATTCCTTGCAGAACTTGCTGGAGGGTTCGTTTTTATTGCCGCAACGGGCGCATTTCATTCAAAAAGCCTCGGATCGATGTGAAGAATTCGGCTAACTATACCACGGGTGGGGGGGCTTGCAAGGGCTTTCACCTGATTCCCACGTTTACCCGCCATTCCTAACGACCGCCGTCACAAAATCTTGAGGGCAAGGGCATGGGATTTTCGCCGGGAACCTCCCCGACGTAAAAATCGATTTCGGAACCGCGTGGGAGCCTTTTCAAAAAAGTTGAACATTTTCTTTCCGGTCCCGAAACAACCTGATGAATTTTGATTGAAGGTTCCAAGGCTTACCTATACCTTTTTCACATGCCGGTCCATAAACCAAAAAACAAATTAGATCATCAGGGGCAAGCCGCCGTCGAATATCTGCTGATCCTTTCCGGGGTCTTCATCGCGTTCGCCGGCGTGGCGGTCCTGTTCTCGAAACAGGTGGATCAATTCCTCTCCATCCTTTTCAACATGATCGTTTTGCCGTTCTGAAAAAATAAGGGGGCCTTATGAGAAAGCGTCTGGATCAAAAAGGACAGGGAATGACCGAGTATATCTTGATCGTGGCCCTGATCGCCGTGGTCGCCATCGCGGCCGTGAAGATGTTCGGCAAGAACGTCAAGAGCGGTTTCGAGAACGCCAGCCAGCAGGTCGGAGGTGCCGTCGCCAACCCGAACGGAAATAGCGGGGCGGTCGGGAATGCCGCCAACGCCGTCAACAATGCCGCCGGGGTCGTCGGCGGGCATTGACCGAACAAGTGGTCCTGCCTTTCTCCCAAAGGGGGCAATCGGCGGTCGAATTCGCGCTGATCGCCCCTTTTCTTTTTTTCGTCTTCTTCGCCATTATCCAACTGGCCTACATGGCTTATGCCTCCTTTGCCGTCCAACGCGCCGCCCTTTCCATCGCCCGTGACGCCGCCCGGTCCGATGACCCCGAACTTTACGATCCTCATTTTCAACTCCTCTATTCCCTTGGCCCGCTGGCGGCGTTGAACCGAACGACCTTGGCGACCGCCCTGGCTTCCAAATGTTCCATCGCTACGAACGGCGCGAAAGTCGTCGTGACCCTCAAGTATCCAATGCCGATATGGGTGCCGTTGGCAGGCGAGGTCTTCGGAGTTCCCCTGTCCACTTCCTTTTTGCAAGAGAACTCGACGGGAGCCTTGATGACCGACATCCTGAAAGGACTTGGGCTGGACCCATCCATCCTCTCCATCCCGGCATTGCACCTGCCGAATGTTTTCTGGATGACTTTCACCGCCGAAGCGATCGACGAAAACATCACCGAGTTCCCACCCCGATGAAACGGTTGAGCACTCTCATCCGCGAAAGCGCGGCCGGCCAGGCTTTGCTGGCCACCCTTCTTTTCTGTTTCATCTTTATGGCCCTCTTCGTCGGCCTCTATAAAGCGGGTCTTTCCTACATACAGAAGGAGAGGGCCCTTCGCGGGACCGACCTGACCGCCCTATCGGTCGGCGCGGTCTATGCCAACGGCCTTCAATTAGTCCGATACTCCAATGTCGCCCTCATGGGCTCGGTCATCGCCGATGTGGTCACGATCGTTTCCACAGAAGGAGAGATAGACCCGAATCTTCGAGGCGCGGTCCAGACCCTTCAAAAAAGGATCTTTGGGATCAACGACAAGGGCGACGGGCCAGGGATCGGCCTCTATCCCCTGCTCTTTTGGTTGGAAGGCCCCCGAACGGCCGGCAACAACCAACTCGTGGATAATTGGCCATCCCTTTCCACAGGATTTAAATTACCTCTCCCGCCCCTGCCGATGTTCTTTTTCAACCCAGAAACCAGCGACCTTTCATGGCTCCTGGTGCCCAATATGTCCCTGCGCTTCCGAACCGCGGCCGACCTTTTGCCCGATCTTCAAAAACAAAAGATCTTTTATTACCACCAAGATCCGGACCATCCCGGCCAAAATATTTATTATCCGGCCGACGCCGTTGGACCAGCTGAGAACGTTAAGAATCCAGCCCAAATGTGGGTCCTGGTGCCCGGACGCTTTTTCCACAAATATCTTTCCCTAAAACCCGTCATCACTCCCGGAGCAGGGGCAAGCGGAGATTCCTTCTTAGGAAAGAGTCTGAACGTCGCAAGCAGCCTTCTTAAGAACATCAAATTCGACGTGACCCATGCCACTGACCTGCACGACCATAGCATCGTGGTTTATGACCAACTTCCTTCTTCTATTAATCGAGGCCCTGGAAAGGGCAATTTGAGCTTCCATTCTTTGAGCGAATCAAAACTCATCGGGGGTGGTTTAGCCGCCTGGGATGTGATCCAACCCAAATTCAAGGTCCGTTTGATCCCCTTCGAGATCCAAAAATTGCCCGCGATCCGGGATTGGGTTTCCTCGATCCCAGGCCTCCCCTCGGCTCCCGCGATCCCCAAAATAGGGGATATTCTCCAAAAAGCATTCCGTTTCCCAGGCTTCCAACCCGGTTCAACGCCTACCTCTCCCTCTTTACCCGGATTGCCCGGTTTGAACCTTCCTCAAAACCCCGGATCCTCCGCTCTTCCCGGAACATCGGATATTTCCCCTTCCCTTCCCTCTCCTGCGGATGTCGCCGCACTTTTCGGAATGGACGGCCCTTCGATCCCATGAAAACGACAATGTTTTTTCGAAGGCAACGCGGCCAAGCGCTTCACGAAATGTTGGTCGTCATTCCCCTGCTCATACTGCTGGCTGCCGGTCTCGCCCAATTGACCCTTGTGATCCGGGCTAAGATCGCGTTCGAGGATGCCTGCGGGAAGGCGGCCCGAATCTTCGCCTTGGGGGATATCCGTTCCAAGGACTTGGGTCCTTCCTTATGGGAAAATCTGGGACCCGATCAAAAATATTTCGACCAGGGTTCGATCCTTGTTTCCGCTCGCCAACCCAATAGCCTTTTGGGGGGCGACCTTCAAGAGGATCTTGGTTTCTTGGGAATGGTCATGAAGGAAGGGCTGTTCAATTATGGCGGGGCCGATTGGATAGTGACCATTCGTTACCGGGGCGCTCCCGTGCTCGGGCCCCTTTTTCCCAACGGGATCCTTTTCAAGGCCCAATTAGCCGTCCTGAGGCATCCCGCGTGATCTTTACAGGAAAAAACCGGTGGTTCTGGTCCACTTTTTCGTTCCTGACCCTCTTTACCCTTTCGGTCTTTTCTTGGGCCTTGATCTATTCCCCATTACGCTTCGATCCAAGGACACTGGGCCACTTCAAGACCGAACTCAATGGTTTCCAACAGGACAATATCCTCTGGGTCAATGACGGCGAGCCGAAAGCATTGGGATCATTGATCGACCGGGAATGGGCTCATTCGGGCTGGAGACCGGTGGCCCAGGGAATGGACTTTGCGCCCCGACTATTAGGGTTGTCGGATCTTCCGACGGTCCTATCGCCCTATGTCCAAATGCGGGTCTATGAAAATACGGGATCCTACCGGACCCTCGGCCTTATGGAAGACCCCCAGGGCGATCGGACCTACGGATGGGTCGCCGAATCCCCTAAAGGCCTCTTGGACCTTCAAAAGGCTCGTGCCCATTGGAGCTTTCCCTTCGCACCCCCAAGGGACGCCAAACGATTGATCCATCAACAGAACCCAAAATTCGAACTGGCCTTCATTTTTCTACCGAAAACCCACGATCTGGACGATGAATTCGAAAGGTCCTGTCGCTCCCAAGGTTTCGAAACAAGACAGTTTCAGGGCACTCCGGATCATTCGGATTACCTATTGGTCAAAGGACAGGTCCGACTCTTGGCCCTTTTGGAGCCCGGAACAAAGGAAGACCTCATTTCGTTGGTCCGGTTCGAAAAGAATTAGTGTATAGTTCGCCTTTCGGCCGTTCCTCTCGACGTATCTTGAATTGAATTTATTACCAGGATCGATCTTCGATGAACCAAAGATCTGCCATCGCCTTGGCGGTTGGTCTTTTGTCCGGACTCATCGCCTTTTATCTCCTGTACTCTTCCGCTTCCGAGATCGAAAAAAGATCGACCCCGGTCCAAGTCCTCATGGCAACGGACTATATCCCTGCCGGCACCTATTTGAACTCCAGCATGGTCGCTCCGAAAGAGGTACCCGGAGCCTTCGTCAGCCCCAGTGCCATTCGGGACCTCAAAGAGATCTCAGGGCTCATCCCATTGGTACCGATCTCAGCGGGCGAACAGATCCTTTCGAACAAATTCGGCGTGAGCGAAGAGACCCTTTCCCTCAGCTTAGGCCCGGGTGAACGGGCTTTTACCCTTGCGGTCAATGAAACGACCGGGGTGGGCGGTCTGCTAAGGCCGGGAAATCGCGTGGATGTCCTATCGCGCATTGAGGGCGACCGGAAGGTGGTCAGTTCCTTCGTGCTCCAGGACATCAAGATCGTCGCTGTGGGGCAGAACCTGAACGGCCGTTCCCAAAAGACCGGTTCCTCGGGCGCCGAGAGCGGCCCCTATTCGACCGTTACCTTGGCCGTCACTCCCGAGCAGGCCGAAACCCTTTTCTTTCTTGAGAATCATCCCCTCCGTTTGGTCCTCCGGGGCCCCAATGACGATGAGATCGTGGCTATCCAGCCCCAAAGCGATTCGGAAGTCCTTTCCAAGCTCGGTCATTTTTCTTCATCGTCCAGGCGTTCCCCCGGGATCCAGGTGATCCACGGGAATTCGAATTAGGAGTCTCCCATGAGAAGATCGGCCCTTCTCGTTTTTCTCACCTTGACCTTAGGGACCTCATTCGGATCCCCCGCACAAGCTCCGCTCCATTTGATGACTGGGGAATCCAAATTGATCCATGTCGAACCAGGAACGAAGGTCGCCGTAGGGAATCCTTCCGTGGCCGATGTCACCGTGGTCAGCGACCAAGAGATCCTGGTCTCCGGGCGGGGCCCCGGCAACACGGACCTCATTTATATCAATGCGGACGGCGACAAGGAGACGCAGAACATCCTGGTCGCCTCCCACAACCTCAAGAAATCCATGGTCGAAATGGACGTAGAGATCATGGAGATCGAGAACCAGAGCGCCCTGAAAGCCGGATTGAGCTGGGGATCGATCGAGAACTCCTCCTCCGGCGGTTCGACAACCGGCACCGCAACCACCACGGGCTCGGTCAATCTGAACAATTTGTCCATCTCCGAGAACAACCCTCCACCCCTTCTCGCTTTCGGTTCCTTTACACGCCAAAGCTTGACCGCCAGCCTTCAATTGCTGATCAACCGAGGAAAAGCCAAAGTATTGGCCAAACCCAAGCTATTGGCCGTCAGCGGCGAGGATGCCAGTTTCCTGGCGGGCGGAGAGGTCCCCTACATCACCGAAAGCAAGCTCGGTTCCTCCAACGTCGAGTGGAAACCCTACGGGGTCAAATTGAGGATCCGGCCTTCCATCGATGCCGAAGGGAATATCTCCGCCAGTCTCCGCGCGGAAGTGAGCGGCCTGGATATCCAACACGGGGTCTCGACAGGGGGCGGGGTCTTCGTGCCGGCCATCCGGACCCGCTGGGCGGAAACATCGGTCTACATGAAAAGTGGAAGCACCTTGGTCATCGCGGGACTGATCAGCGAGGAGAACCAAAGATCGACCTCCGGCCTGCCCATCCTCAGTGACATCCCCTTGATCGGGGAACTTTTCAAATACACCGACAATGAAAGTCAACAGACCGAATTGGTGGTCTTCGTGACCCCTTCCCTGGTGGGACAGGGAAAAGGGATGGAATAGGCGATCCTCAATCGACCGGCGTCGGGACCGCTTCCAAGCCTTCGACCTGATCACCCGCTTTGACGCCATTTTTCCCGAACCAATCCTTGTTCATTTCGATGGCGTATTTGGCCGACCCCTGGGACGGGAAATTGCTTTCCGTCAGCGGAGGCATCTCCAGAATGTTCAATACCCTTCCCTTTTCGTCCAGGAACGCGATGCTCAGCGGGATATAGGTGTTCTTCATCCAAAAGAACCGGGGAGCCGCATCGGGGAACACGAAGAGCATCCCGTGGTCCCACGGCATTTCCCGCCGGAACATCAACCCTGTTTCCCGGCTGATCCCCTGGTTGGCGATCTCGACCGTGATCTCCTTTCCATCGATCCGCAAACGGTCCTGCGGAAGGTCCGAATGGACGACCTTGTTGCAGGAAAGGATCCCCAGAAGGAAAACGCAGGAAAGCACCAGGCGGAACCGTTTTGTTGCCAAACGCTTAACCTCTTTCTTTCACCACCAAGCGTGGTCGATGGCTGGAAAACCAAAATCAAATTGCCGACCCCAAGAATTTACCCTAAGATAACGAGCATGAAAAAGCATCTTTTCCCCTTCCTTTCGTTCCTTCTGTCCCTGGCGCTCCTCGGCTCACCCGCCTGGGCCAAAGCAAAAAAGACCAAGAAAAAGGCCCCGCCGCCGCCAAAGGTTTCCGCCCCCGCACCCGTCCCCACGACCCAGGCCACGGCCCCGGTCGCCTCAGCGGAAACACCCGTTCCCCGGAACCATGGTGTCCCCCGGGAAAAATTGGCCATCGCCTACGAATACGGAAGGAAACTCTACGCCGCCAAAAGGTTCGACCAGGCCAAGGACGTCTTCAAAAAAGTGGCCCTGGTCGCCACCGATCAGGACCTGAGCGCCAATTCGCTCTACCTATATTCCCAATGTGCTTTCCGCACCGAGGATTACAACGGCTGCGTCAAAGGGCTCAATGTCCTCGCCAAACGCTGGCCCGCCAGCCCCATCCTGAAGGGCGGCTTTGTGTCGCGGTTCTGTTCTTTCGTGATCGATCAAGTGGCGAACCTGCAGACCCACTGGGACTATTACCGGTTCAAGGAAAGGACCGATGCCGATGGGAACCCGGTGTGGAAAGAGAGCGTCCCCCCCGGCTTCAAGATCAAAAGGATCAACTTCAAACTGGGCTTCGGCCTTTTACGGGTCCTGAAATCCATCGACCCCAATTCTCAGGCCACCCTGACCAGCAAACAAAAACTGGATGCCATGTTGACCCGTCCGATCACCATGCTTTGGGTGGACGAAAAGGCGCCGCCCGACCGTTGGGGCCATCCCGGCGATTTCCTTTCCCTTTTTTCCAAGAACGAAAAAAAGGATTTCTCGGAGGTCATCTGCGACCGGATGTTCTTTGATTGGAAGACCGAAAAATTCTACTTATTGCTGAACATGCACGACGACGTCCGGAACCAAAAGCCTCGCTTCATCGCAACGACCCCCCCTCTTGAGGAGACCACCGCCGGGGCCCCGGTCACCGACGGGGCGACACCGGACCTTCCCCCGCCTTTCACCCTGCACAATCTCTTCGCCATCGCGGGATACAATCCTTACAACGACAGCTACACGAACCTGATCGAATCCACCCCCGCCGACCTTACCCTTTAAAGGCATGTTCCATCCCTTTCGTTCCTTAGCCCTATTGGCCCTGCTTTTTCCATGCTACCTCCGGGCCCAAACGGCGCCCACGGATACCCCGACCGCATCCCCGGTCCCGACCAACACCCCGTCCCCGATCGTCCCCAAAAATTCCCGGGACAAGATTTCTAGGTCCCCCCGGACCATCGTCGTCCACAAACCCCAACCACCCGGTTCCTGGGGAAAGGTCGTTCAATACAAACGCGAGGACATCCTGGCCCTTTCGGAGAAGAACCGGGAAACCCTCCATGAATTCGTCTTCCAGGACGAGAATGGCATCATCCGGACCGCGACCTACCACGAGAACGCGGACGGGGAGGGATATTGGGAGGTCTGGGTTTGGGACCAACCATAGACCCATCTTGCCGATGGACCTCTTTCTGGGGTGTTAAGGGCGGCGTGGGTTGTTCGGTCCTGACATCCCTTTTGGTCCGGCGTGCGGCCAAGGAGCGTCCTTCTCGCATCGCTTTAGTGGACCCCTATCCGCTGGGCCACTCGATGCTCCCATCCTTTCTTTCTATCCGATCCAATTTAAGGGCCTTGGACCAATTGCTACCTTATCAGGGTCGTTTGTCCGCCGCTCTCATCGACAGCTTCTTTCCTTCGTCTCCCGAGGGCGTTTCCCTTGTCCCGCTGGTCTCATCCGCCGAGACCTCCCTCACCGCAAAACAGGCCATCGCCCTATTGAAGGGGCTCTCGCCCTTTTTCAAGGAACTCTGGTTCGACCTTTCCGGGGCCGTTCCCGAACTGGTCCCCGAGATCCTCGAGGGGTCCCAAAGGGTCTTCTTGGTCTCGGCCTTGGAACCCAGTTCCTTGACCGCCATCAAGTTGACCGAGAAGCGACTTTTGCCATTCCACATGAACTTGAACGAATTGGGGATCCTATTCAATCAATCCCATGCTTCCCAAACGGTCCCCAAGGACATCGAAAACTGGGCGCCTCCTTTCCAATTCGCCGGTGCGGTCCCATTTTTGGGTGATAACCTGACCTTCCTGATCTCCGACGCTTTGTCCCTGCCGGCCGCCGTTGACAAGGCACTTTCCACCCTCACCCCTAAACTCCTCGACGGGAACAATTTCATACGAAAGTTGAATTCGCCAACGACAGATCACCCTTCCGGAGAATCCGGTATGGACGTCACATTGGACCAAGTCCAGCGGCTCCATCAGAAACTGCTCGCCGAGCTACGGAAGACAGGTTCCATGCAGGAAAAGGAGACCAAGGATTTGGACCGTGCGGTTCTGGAGCCACAGGCGCGGGATCTTTTGAACCGGTTGCTCCAGGAAGAACCCGGGCTGGAGCGGGCCCAGCGTTCAACCCTCCTATCCAGGACCCTTGACCTGGCCTTCGGGCTTGGGCCCTTGGAGCCATTTCTCAAGGACGAAGAAGTGACCGAGATCATGGTCAATGGCCCCCAGCAGGTTTTCATTGAGAAAAAGGGGATGCTTGAACACACCCAGACCCGCTTCGCCGATGAACAACAATTACGGACCATCATCGAGCGCGTCCTGGCCCCCATTGGTCGTCGGATCGACGAAAGCCAGCCCTATGTGGACGGCCGCCTTTCGGACGGCTCCCGGGTCAACGCGGTCATTCCTCCCTTGAGCCTCAACGGCCCTTTACTGACCATCCGGAAGTTCTCTAAAAAGAAGCTGGGCGTGGAGGATCTCATCAGATCCGGTTCCCTGACCCGGGACGCAACGGACCTCTTAGGGGCCCTCGTCCGTGCCCGCAAGAACCTGATCGTGTCCGGCGGGACCGGTTCCGGAAAGACAACCTTGCTCAACATCCTGTCGAACCACATTCCTCCGACAGAACGCATCGTGACCATCGAGGATTCGGCGGAACTACAATTGGCTCAGGAACATGTCGTGCGATTGGAAAGCCGGCCGGCCAACCTGGAAGGCAAAGGGCGGATCTCCATCCGCGACCTGGTCATCAACACCCTTCGAATGAGGCCGGACCGGATCATCGTAGGGGAATGCCGGGGCGGCGAGGCTTTGGACATGCTGCAGGCCATGAATACCGGTCACGACGGTTCCATGACCACTGTCCACGCAAATTCACCCCGGGACGCGCTCGCTAGGATCGAGACCATGTGCCTTTTTTCCGGCCTAGAACTCCCACTGAAAGCCATTCGCGAACAGGTCGCACGGGCGGTCCATGTGGTCGTTCAACAAAGCCGGCTACCCGGCGGGAAAAGATCCGTGACGCAGATCTCCCAGGTCCAGGGGATGGAAGGCGACGTGATCGTTCTACAGGACATTTTCAAATGGGAGGGGGATCAACTGGTCCGTACGCCGTTCCCGCCCACCTTCCTTGCGGACCTCAACGCGGTGGGTTACCAATGGCCCGGGGCCAAAACCTGACCCCTCAGGCCTATTTCTTCTTCTGGGCCTTCTTCTCCGCGGCCTTCTCTTGGGTGGTCGGAGGGGCCGGATTATAGGTGCTATCACCCACGGGCGTGATCTGGGCCACCTCATCCTTATATTTGGCGTATTCGGCGGCCCGCGTCTGGCGGACGTCCGCGTCCAAGGGGCCCTCGGGCGGGATCCAATCCCCCAGATAGGCCCGGCAGATGAATTCCTTCTCGGCGGCCTGGTCCACCCAATGGGTATGGGGAAGGTAATAGAACTCCTGGACTTCCTGGTAATCCCACATGGCCTGTTTGTACAGCTTTTGGGCGAAGTGGGCCTCTCCCCGGTTGTAGGCGTTGCGGGCCCGGCGGATGATCTCCAGGTTGGCCATCAGGTACATCAAAAGCAGGGTCCCAACGATGGTCAGGGCCGTCTTCCAACCTTCGCTCAAGCCCTTGGAGGGATTATTTTCCTTCCCCGGGTCTTCCGGCGTCGAATTGGGGGTTTCACGGTCGGCCACAGGTCCCTCCCGAATTAGAACTGTTTCAAGAAGCGGATATCGTTCTGGTAAAAAAGCCGGATATCGTCGACATCATACTTGAACATGGCGACCCGTTCCACGCCCATGCCGAAGGCGAACCCCGTCCAACGCTCGGGATCGACCTTGCAGTTCTCCAGCACGTTGGGATGGATCATCCCGCAGCCCATGATCTCCACCCACCCGGATTGTTTGCAGATGCGGCAGCCCTTGCCTTGGCAGAAGACGCAGGAGATGTCCACTTCGGCGCTCGGTTCGGTGAAGGGGAAAAAGCTGGGGCGGAAACGCGTCTCGATCTTGGAACCGAAGAACTTCTTCACCCAATTGTCCAGCACGCCTTTGAGGTGCCCGAAGTGGATGCCTTCGGCCACCAGGAACCCGTCCACCTGGTGGAAGATGTGGTGATGGGTGGCGTCCACCGCCTCGTTGCGATAGACCCGGCCGGGGGCGACCACCTTGAAGGGAGGTTTGAAATCCTCCATCACATGCACCTGGAGGGTGGTCGTGTGGGTGCGCAACAGAAGGTCCGGTCCCAGGTAAAAGGTGTCGTGGGAGTCGCGCGCGGGATGGTCCTCGGGGAAGTTCAGGCCCTTGAAATTGTAATAATCGCTCTCGAAGTCGGTGCCCTCGACCTGGTCGAAACCAAAGCTCTTGAAGATGTCGCAGATCTCCTGCTGCACCCGCATGAGAGGATGCCCCTTCCCCGCCTCCAGGGAACGCCCCGGGAGGGTCGGGTCCCAACCTTCGGGCAACCGGGTCTGCTTGCTTTCCAGCTGTTCCTTTTTCCCTTCGATCAGCTCAGCGATACGGTTCTTGACCTCGTTGGAGACCTTGCCGATCTGGGGTTTCTGGTCGGCAGGCACCTGCCCCAGGCCCTTGAGGATCTCGGTCACTTGGCCGCTCTTCCCCAGGTACTTGATGCGGAATTCCTCGACGGCTTTCAGGTCCGGTGCTTGCGGGATGGCGGTCTGGGCTTCTTGGAGCAGGGCTTGGAGGCGGTCGATCACAAAAACCTCGGGTAATTCAGGAATTTCAGGCTGCAAAGGGGGATATTATTTGATTTTCGGGCCAAAAATGCATCAGAAAATCACGAAGTTTGGACGAAACAAGAAGCGGCAGGGAACGGATTTTAGCTTAATTTTCTTGGGAAATGGCTGTGGTCTGGCCGGAGAGCCGCTGGAACTTGAGGAAAGCCTGGACCGAACCCGTCCGCTCGAATTGTTCCCAAAGGGATTCCGGGGTATCGGTGGCGGCGATCTGGATGTCGTCTTGGATTTGGTTCATTTTTTCCGGCTTTTTCTTGGATTTCCGAAGTGTACCACCCACCCCTAGAGGGGTCAAGAAAACGGCCTGGATTATGCCGGATGGGTCAAAAAGAGGTCCCAACTGACGGATTGTTGACGCGGAAATCGATACGGACGTTGGAAGAGAGGGATCTTGTCGGCGTCATCACCGTGACCGACGGGAAAAAGGGAGCGACTTAGTTCTTGGTTTTCCCGAATTTTGCCCAAAACATGGCCAGACTTGCGGCCACTGCGGCGTTCAAGGATTCGTTCTTTCCGACCATCGGGATGCGCAACCGGGACCGGCAATCCTGGACCAATCGATCCGGAAGCCCTGCGCCCTCGGAGCCGATCCAGAAAGCCGCCGCATCGGACAGTTCGGTCACCAAAAGATCCTGACTTTCCTTCTGGGAAAGGGCGCAGGTCTGGAAAGCCCTCTCCTTGAACCAAGCCTGGTAGTCCTCCCACTTCCCTCCCTGGACAAAAGGAACGCGGAAAAGGGAGCCCATCGAGGAGCGGACCACCTTCGGGTTGAAGGGGTCGCAGCAACCTTCCGTCAGGAAGACCGCCTGGACCCCAAAGGCCTCGGCGGAACGGAAAATGGTCCCCAGATTACCGGCGTCCTGCAACTGATGGAGGGCCAGGACGGGACCATAGGGTTCAACAGGATAACGGGCCTCGATCTTCCCCACCACCGCCAGCATCCCCTGGGGCGTCACCGTATCGGAGACATAGGCGATGATCTTGGATGGGACCTCGAAACATTTGGTCTTTTCGGGCTGGGCCTTCTCCAGGATGGCCGTTCCCTCGGGGGTCGCCCATCCTTCGGCCGTTCCGAAGATGAAACGGACCCGAAGACCGCTTTGCTGGGCCTCTTGAACCAGATGGAAGCCTTCGCAGAGGAAATCCTCGGTCTCCTTGGCTTTCTTGGGGATCTTCAGGGAATAGGCGTGCTTCACCATTCCGTTCTGCACGCTTTCGATCGGGGGGAGCTTGGGCATGGGTGGATTATAGCAGGAGGTTCAAAGGCTCAAGGGTTTCCTTCGGCTACGGCCGGGAGACGGGACTTTTCCAAGATCACTCCCCGCAAAAAGGACCAAAGGTCCTCTTTCATCCTCTGGGTGATCTGGTGGCCCACCCCATAGAAACGAAGGAGGGGATGGTAACCCATTCCTTGGAGCCGGGACCGGGTGGCTTGGGCATCTTCTTTTTGGATGACCGGGTCCAGGGTGCCGTTCTGCATCAGGATCGGGAGTCGCTTCGGGGCCAAGGGACGGGCCAATGTCTTTTCCGGATATTCAATGAACCCATCCACCGAGATCATGGCCAAGAACGTCCCGGGATAGTTCAGCCCCGTCTCGAAGGTCATGACGCCTCCTTGGGACTCCCCGACGATGATGACCGGCCGGGGTTTGTCCAGGATCCTCCCTTCCCCATCTTCCCCCACTGCCCATTTGGAATAGTGATCGAGGAGGGAAGCCAGGAACTCCCGGCTATTCTTCATATCGCTGTAACGATGGGTGAATCGGTCATACCAGGCATGGCGGGTGAGAAGGGTGCGTCGGGATCTTTGCCGGACTTGGACCGGTCCGTCCGGGAAGAGCCATAAGCAAGGAGGAAAGTCCGTACCCGGGTAAAAGACACCAAAGGATTCTTCCCCATTCCCCAGCGCCCCATGAAGGGCCAGGATGACGGGGGCGTCGTCGGATAGATCCCCCGGAACTACGACCAGCAACCGGTGTCCCTGAAAATGGGCTTCTTCATAGGGAAGATCGAACCCCCAGCCGACGCCCGATATCAAAATGAGAATGATTTGGACAAAAGACCTCAAGGGGATCTTTCTCCTCCTGATCCACGCCTACCCTCGAACATCGTCCAACGAACCTGTTCCAAAACAAAAAAGCGCCCCCCGTAGGGACGGGGGACGCTTCAGGGTACCACTTTTACGGCCGGCTTACGAAACCTTGGTCTTCTTCGCCTCTTCCACCAACAGGGAGAAAGCCTTGGGATCGTTCAAGGCCAGGTCGGCCAGGACCTTGCGGTCCAGCTCGACGGAGGCCTTCTTCAGGCCGTTCATGAACTGGCTGTAGGACATCCCGTGCTCCCGGGTGGCGGCGTTGATGCGGGTGATCCAAAGGCGGCGGAACTCGCGCTTGCGGGCCTTGCGGTCCCGGAAGGCATAGTTGCCCGAGCGCTTGGAGGCTTCCCGCACCGTGCGGTATTGCCGGCTCTTGGCCCCAAAATAGCCCTTGGTGAGCTTGAAGAACTTCTTCTTACGTTTCCGTTTGGCGACGGCTCGCTTGATCCTTGCCATGTTGCTCTCTCCCCTTGAATTCTTATTGCGCGATCATCTGCTTGATGCGGGCCGTGTGGGTCTTGCCCAGGACGGGCTGAGCCTTCAACTGCCGCTTGCGCTTGGACGACTTGTGGGCCAGCAGGTGGCCCCGTCCCGGGTTCTTCTTCACCATCACCTTGCCCGTTCCGGTGATCTTGAAGCGCTTCAAGATGCTCTTCTTGGTCTTCAGGCCTTTACCCATCTTTTTCGTCCGTTTCCGTCACCACCTCATCGTCTTTCCCCATCGGGGGCTTGCTGTGAGGTGTGACTTTCGAATTAAAGTACGCAATGATCTGCATCCCCTCATCCTTCGGGGGGGCTTCCAGTTCGGCGAACTCCTCCATGTCGGAGATGATCCGCTCCATCAGCTGCTTACCCAGGTCCTTGTGGCTCATTTCGCGGCCGCGAAAGATGAGGCTGACCTTCACCTTGTCCCCATGGTCGCAGAAATTCCAGGCCATGCGGAGCTTGGTCTGGTAGTCGTGCTCGTCGATCTTGGGACGGATCTTGAGTTCCTTCACCTTGATGACGCGTTGTTTCTTCTGGGCTTCCTTTTCCTTCTTACGTTGGGCGTACTTGAACTTGCCGTAATTCAGGAGACGGCAGACCGGCGGGACGCCGTCGGGCGCGATCTCCACCAGGTCCAGGTTCTGTTCTCGGGCGACGGCCTGGGCCTTGCTCAGGTCCACGATCCCCAGGGCTTCGCCATTGGCCCCGACCAGGCGGACCTGACGGGCGCGGATTTGATGGTTGATCCTCAGCTCTTTGGAAGAAATGTTCGCTTACCTCCGATGTTCAGATAAAAAAAAAGACGGACCCCGGAAAAAGCCGAGGTCCGCCCTGTGAAAAAGGCAATATCCAACGAACAGCGCACGAAAATGGATACTTCAGGAACCCGTTCGCGCCTAAAAGGGCTTAGGGTGAGGGACTCGGCCCCTACTTGGGAGGGAAATCATAAGGGGCGCCCTGGGGGTTGTCAAAGGCTTTTTCCCGGCGGTCCAGACCCTTGCCCGCACTAGAGCGGCAGGTCCACGTCGCCGAAATTGTCCATGGTGCGGTCCTGGACCATCTTGAGAGCCGCCTTGACCGCCTGGTCCCGCGGGACCGCCGTTTGCTTTTCCACGGCATAGCGCCGCCAGGTGACGGTACGGTCCTTGGCCTCATTGGCCCCGACGATCCAGATATTGGGGATCTTCCGGGTGATGGCGTTGCGGACCTTCTTGCCGAAGGAATCGTTCGTGCCGTCCACCTCCACCCGCACCATTTGGCCCCGGAGTTCCTGGGCGATCTCCTCGGCGTAACCCATGAAATCCTCGGCGACCGGGACCAAGCGGACCTGGACCGGCGAAAGCCAGGTCGGGAAGGCCCCGCCCCATCGCTCGATGAGGAAGGAGATGAAGCGTTCATGGGTCCCCAAGGGGGCCCGGTGGATGATGAAAGGCCGCTGCTTGGAACCGTCGGCGGCCGTGTATTCCAGTTGGAAACGTTCCGGCGAGGTGAAATCGAGCTGGACCGTGGCGGCCGTCTCTTCCCGTCCGAGGACGTTCTCGGTCTGGTAGTCGATCTTGGGGCCATAGAAGGCGGCTTCCCCGATGACCTCCTCATATTCCACGCCCAGTTCCACCAGGACCTGGCGCAGGATGTCCTCGGTCTCCTTCCAAAGCCCCTCGTTGTCCGTGAACTTGTCCTTGTCCTGGTCGTGGAGGGAAAGGCGGACCCAGATCTTGTCCATCCGGAACTTCTCGAAATAGAACTTGTGCATGGCCACGACTTTTTTGATCTCGTCCTTGATCTGTTCCCGGGTCAGGTAGATGTGGGCGTCGTTCATGGCCAAGCCCCGGACCCGCAGGAGTCCCGCCAATTGCCCCGATTTCTCGAAACGATAGACGGTCCCGTACTCGGCGAGGCGCAAAGGGAGCTCCCGGTAGGACCGGGGGCGGGTCAGGTAGATCATGTGGTGATGGGGGCAATTCATCGGTTTGAGGTAGAACTCCTCCGCCGGGGCATCGGGATCCTTCTCGGCGGACCGCATGGGCGGGAACATGGCGTCCTTGTAAAGCTGGAGGTGACCGGAAAGCTTGTAAAGCTCCCCGTTGGCGATGTGGGGGGTGGCCACCCGTACGTAGCCGTCCTTGAACTCCATCTCCTTGGCGAATTTTTCGAGTTCTTCCCGGATGACCGTCCCGTTCGGGAGCCAAAGGGGCAGTCCCTTCCCCACCTTCTCGTCGATGGTGAAGAGTTCCAGTTCCTGGCCCAGTTTCCGGTGGTCCCGCTTGAGGGCCAGCTCCCGGTCCTTGATGAACTGTTTCAATTCGGCCTCGCTCGGGAAGGCCAGGCCGTAGATGCGGGTCAACATGGGACGTTTGGAATCCCCCCGCCAGTAGCTTCCGGCGATCGAATCGAGCTTGAAGGCGTTCACGGGGATCTGGGAGGTATCGTCCACATGGGGACCTTCGCACATATCGATGAAGGGCCCGCTGGTATAGAAGCTCAGGGAGGGGTTGTTCTCCAGCAACTCTTGGGCGTATTCCACCTTGAGGGCTTGTCCCATCCCGCCGAGTTTGGCCAGGGCCTTCTCCTTGGGAAGGTCCTCGCGTTGGAACTTCTGCTTTTCCTGGATGATCTTGCGCATGCGCTTTTCGATGTCAGGCAGGTCGTTCTCGGTCAGGGGCTCATCGAGGAGCATGTCATAGTAGAACCCCGTGCGCACAGGGGGGCCGAAACCCAACTGGGCCTTGGGACGCACCTGGAGGACGGCCTCCGCCAGGATATGGGCCAGGGAATGGCGCATGCGGAAGAGCTTTTCATCCATCTTGTGTTTGGGTTCGTGTTTTTCGGACATTTGGGGGATCCATGGAAGCTTGAATGGGGCGGGAAAAAGGTGGGCTCCACCGAACATCGAACCGCGCTTCGCGCTCACAGGGGTAAGACCCCCTGTGTACCCCTTTCAACACCGTGGGGAAGCCTCTTCCCCACACCCCTTCCTGTTTCTCGTCCAGACCGTGAAAAATGGTGGGCGTAACTGGACTCGAACCAGTGACCCCTTCCATGTCAAGGAAGTACTCTAACCAACTGAGCTATACGCCCATTCGTCGCGGCCCCGTCGAAAAGGGGCCCCAATCTTATAAATAGAGTGGGGAATGTTGCAACTATATTAAACGGGGTTCACATCAGGACGTCGCGGATGGTGCCGATCAACTCGCTGAATTTGTCGTTGTAATCCTGCTGGGCCAAACGGATGACCTCGAAGGCCTCGTCGCGGCCATAGGTATGGGCGATCTCGGTCTTGCCGAGGGAGATGGAGGGAAAGTCCTTGTAGGTCAGGAAGTAGTGCCGGAGCCGGTCGATGAGGTTGTGGGGGCAATCCGAGATGTCGGTCATGTTCCCATAGACCAGGTCGCTCCTCAGGACCGCCACGATCTTGTCGTCCGCTTCCCCATTGTCGATCATTCGAAGGCCGCCGATGGGCTTGGCCTCCACCATGATGTCGCTCTTGAAGATGGGGCGTTCGGAAAGGATGCAGATGTCCAAGGGGTCCATGTCCCCGTTGATCTTATCCAGCTTCATCCGTCCGGCGAAATAGGTGGCCACTTTGGGACCGCAATAGGTGCGGGGGATGAAGCCGTAAAGGGAGGGGCATTGGCTGGAAAAGGCCTGGGGCCGGTCCACTTTGAGGAACCCGGTCGCCTTGTCCACCTCGTACTTGACCATGTCGGACGGGGTGATCTCCACGTAGGCGTTGACGACGGTCGGGGCGTTCTTGCCGATATCCATCCCATGCCAGGGATGGTGACGGTAGAGGAACCGGGAATATTTTTGGAAGGTTTCGTCGGCCATGGGCCCTCGGAGGTCGGATTGCTGTCGATTTTAGCCCAGGGTCGGGGCCTGTCCACCTTTATTTAGAACGATAAACCTCGAAAAGCGGCGCGGCATCCTTGAAGGCGGGCAGGTTCCGGTCCTTCGTCGAAAGCAACGGATCCCGAACGGGCCAATCGATCGCCAGGTCCGGGTCGTTCCAACGGACACCCACCTCATCCCCGCGATCGTAGAACTCCGAACATTTATATTCCAATTCGGCCTCGGGGCTGAGCACACAGAATCCATGCAGGAACCCGGGAGGGATGTAGAGGAACTTGGGGGTTTGGGCCGAGAGCGTTTCCCCCACCCATTGGCCGAAGGTCGGCGACCCGGGACGGACGTCGACCGCCACGTCGAAGACCTCGCCCACAATGACCCGGACCAACTTCGCCTGGGCCTTGCGCAGCTGTCCATGGAGCCCGCGGAGGGTCCCCCGCTCCGATCGGGAATGGTTGTCCTGGACGAACCGCACGGCGATCCCGGCCTCCCGGAACCTGGCTTCATGATAGAACTCCAGGAAAAAACCCCGGTCGTCCCGGAAGACGTCAGGTTGGACCAATAGAACCTCTTTCAAACGCGTGGGCGTGACCTTCATCGGGTTTCCTGGGCCAGGATGGTCTCCAGGTATTGGGCATAGCTCCCTGGCTTGTTCATCTGGATCTGTCTTTCCAGCCCCTTCCGGTCGATGAATCCCTGCCGATAGGCGATCTCCTCCAGGCAGGCGACCTTAAGCCCCTGGCGTTCCTCGATGGCTTGGATGAAAAGGGAGGCCTGCATCAAGGCCTCGGGCGTGCCCGTATCGAGCCAGGCCACTCCCCGGCCGAATTTCTCCACCTTCAACTGGCCCATTTTCAGATAGGCCCGGTTGACATCGGTGATCTCCAATTCGCCCCGGGCGGATGGCTTCAGGGAAGCCGCGATCTTGACCACTTGATTATCGAAAAAATAGAGCCCTGTTACGGCGTAGGGGGACCTGGGTTTGGCGGGTTTTTCCTGGATCCCCACCGGCCGGCCGGCCTTGTCGAACTCCACCACGCCATAACGTTGCGGGTCCCGCACCCAATAGGCGAATACCGTGGCCCCCTGGGTCCTTTGGGCCGCCTTTTGAAGCTGGCCCGTCAACCCATAGCCATAGAAGATGTTGTCCCCCAGGACCAACGCCACCGGGTCTTTTCCGATGAATTTCTTGCCGATGCGGAAGGCCTGGGCGATACCTCCTGGCTTGGGCTGGACCGCATAACGGATCTTGAGGCCCAGGAAGGACCCGTCACCCAAGAGCTTCTTGAAATTCGGAATGTCATGGGGTGTGGAGATGACCAAGATGTCCCGAATGCCGGCGAGCATAAGGACCGAAAGCGGGTAATAGACCATGGGCTTGTTGTAAACGGGAAGCAACTGCTTGCTCACGGCCCGGGTGACGGGATAAAGACGGGTCCCCGTGCCCCCGGCCAACAGGATGCCTTTCATGCCTTTCCTTTCCCCGGCCCCAGGATCCCAAGTCTTTGGCGTCGATAGGTCCCCTTCTGCACCTTCCGGCACCAATCCAGGTTGTTCAAATACCATTCTAAGGTCGCCCGGATCCCTTGGGAAAAGTCCTTACGCGGCCGCCACCCCAGCTCTTTCCGGATCTTCGAGGCATCGATGGCATAGCGCCGGTCGTGCCCTGGGCGGTCCTTCACAAAAGTCATCAACCGGCCATAGGACCGGACACCTTTCCGGCTCAAAGCCGGGTTCCGGGAAGCGGGACGGAAATCTTCCAAGCCATCGCAGATGGCCCGGACCACCTGCAAATTGCTCCGTTCCGAATCCCCGCCCACATTGTATTTTTCGCCGGGCTTTCCGGCCCGGACGACCCGCCAGAGGGCCGAGCAATGGTCCTCCACATAAAGCCAATCGCGGACATTCCCCCCATCCCCATAGACGGGAAGCGGCTTCCCCTCCAAGGCGTTGAGGATCATCAATGGGATCAATTTTTCCGGATATTGATAAGGTCCGTAATTATTCGAGCAATTGGTCAAGAGGACGGGAAGCCCGAAGGTTTGGTGGTAGGCCCGCACCAAATGGTCCGCCCCGGCCTTGGTCGCGGCATAAGGGGAATTGGGGGCATAGGGCGTGTCCTCCCGGAAAGAACCTTTGGGGCCGAGGCTCCCGTAGACCTCGTCGGTCGAAACGTGAAGGAGTCGGAATCGCTTTCGATCGGATGGCCCTAGCCCTTCCCAAAATCGCCGCGTCTCTTGAAGAAGGTGGAAGACCCCCACCACATTGGTGCGGATGAAATCCTCGGGTCCGTCGATGGAGCGGTCGACATGGCTTTCCGCCGCGAAATTGAGGACCGTCCCGGGCCGGTACTTGCGCAGGACCGCCCGGACCTGCCGGGGGTCCGCGATATCGCCACGGACCAAAAGGGCTTTTCGGGAGCGCAAAGGTCCTTCAATGCTCTCCTTGTGCCCCGCATAGGTGAGCTTGTCGAAAACGACGATCCGGCAGGCCCCGACACGAGGGAGAAGGTAATGAGCGAAATTGGAGCCGATGAACCCGGCACCACCGGTCACGAGGATGTTTTTCATGGGATCCCTAAGGCTGAGTTATCTCATTATAGGTTAGCGGGATCAACGATGGGCAGGCTTCAAAAGGTCGAAAACGGTTTTCACGGGATTGAAGGTTTCCAAGGGGACCTCGACGAAGATCGTGGTCCAATGGGCCATAGCCCCGTTCCAGAGGCCCGGAAGTTCAAAGGCCTTCAAGTCCCTGCCTTGGTAGGACTTCTTACTGAAGAAGACCGCGCCCGGATCCACGAAGCGGCGCAGGTCGAACGGGGTCCCGTCCGGCTTTCGGACGGAGCACACAAGGTCCACCGGATTGAAATGGGTCGCGGCCTGGAAGATGGCCCTTTGACCCGGGTCCTCCATGTCCACCTGGGCGCTTTCCACGATCTGGAGCGACGGACCTTGGGGCCCTTCGACCCAAAAGGGGCCTCCCCCTGGTTCTCCGGTATTGCGGACGACCCCACAGACCCGCAGGGGCCTTTCCGGGCCACCTTCCCTCCGGATCTTTTCCTCGGCTTGGAGCAGGACCCCGCCCAATATCTTTTTCCACTCTAAAGTGGCCTTGAACCAGTCCCCCGTCGAGACATTATCGATGTTCTTGATGAAGACCAGGTCCCCTTTTAGGTCGTTGAGGTTCTCGATCAAGGCCCCGTGCCCCCCGGGCCGGAACAGGAGCTCCCCCTTCTCGTCGCGGAAAGGACGGTTTTCCTTGTCCACGGCCAGGGTATCGGTGGATGGTTTTTGGGCCGAGAATCCGATGCCGGGGTGCAGCCCTTTCCCAAGGAAAGATCGGGAAGAGGCGTCGGCCCGTGCCCGGAACTCGTCCAAATACTCCGGCGAGACGGTGTAATGGACCTTGAACCCGCCCCGGCCATCCGCCAAGGTCCCTTCCGCCTCGATCAATTGTTCGAAAAAGGGGTCCCGGACCCGGTCCCGATCGGGATGGAAGGGGATGAGCCCCTTGGGTTTGCGGGCATAATCCAGGCCCTCGTGCCCCAGAAGGGCTCGAAGGATGGGGGTCACATCCTCCGCGCCCAGCGCCTGATCAAGGTCGTGGCCGGCCAATGTCCTTCGAAGGTCACCGGCAAAGGCGAGGTCCGGAAGGGATTTCAAGAATTCCAGGACCTTGGCGCAGTCCCCCTCCCCTTGGGCGGCCCGGCGTTCCAGGACCGACCTAAGGACCGGCGCTGAATTCAATTCCTTGTTCAATGTTTGGAACATCCGGCTGGCGGCGCCGGAGGCGGGAACGAACTTTTGGAACCTCCCCCCGGAACGGGCGGGTTCGAAACGGTCGATGGCTTCTCGACGTTCAGCTTCCGAGAGGGAAAGGATTCCGTCGCCTAAGCGGGCGGGGCGCGACAAACGGATACCGGCAGGAGGGTCCCGAAAAAGTCCCAGTTGCCTTTCCACCTCCGAAAGGTCCATCCCCCGGGAGTGGATCTGTCGGATGTCCTGATCGCTCCAATTCATGAACGCACCTCAGGTCGATCAAAAAAGGATCGGAAGAACGGTGGGAAAAATTGGAGGCGGCAGGCGGATTTGAACCGCCGAATCGCGGTTTTGCAGACCGCTCCCTTAACCACTTGGGTATGCCGCCCCATGCCTTCGTTGGACACCCGGAAGGCCGTAAAAAAAGAAAGGTGACCAGGGCTGGTCACCTTGCCGAAGCCGGGTCCAACCCGGAGCATTTGGAGCGGGAGACGGGGTTCGAACCCGCGACTTCAACCTTGGCAAGGTTGCACTCTACCACTGAGTTACTCCCGCGTTTCAAGCCGCCGGGGAAAGGCTCCCCAAAGCGGAGCGAAATTATAAAGGCGCCCCCCGGGGGAGTCAACCAAGGGCCTAATCCCTTTTGAGGCCCAGGTCCTTGACCACCTGCTCGATGATATCCGCGTCCACCTGCTCGCGTTTCAGCAGGTACCCTTCCAGCATGGCGTTATCACAGGTGGTGTTGATGAGGCGGGGGATGCCCTTGGTGTACTCGAAGATCCGCTGGAAGGCATCGTCGGTGAAGACGGTCCGGTCGCAACCCGCCACGCTCAACCGGTGCTTGATGTATTGCTCGGTGGTCTCCCGGGTCAGGGATTTGATGAAGAATTTCATGGCCACCCTTTGGAGCAGGGGCGGGTCGAGGCTCATGTACTTTTCCAGCTCGGGCAGACCCAAAAGGACGATGGAAATGAGCTTGCGTCCCGGGACTTCCAGGTTCAAAAGGCCGCGGAACTCCTCGAAGATCTCCTTCTTCTGGAGCATGTTGGCCTCGTCGATCAGGACGACGGCCTTGCGCCCTTCCTCATAGACCTTCATCAGGCGCTCGTAAAGTTGGGAGATGATCTGGCCCTTCGAATCCCCGGGGTTCTCCACGCCCAGCTGGTGCGCGATCTTCTTGAGCATCCATTCGGCGCTGATCTCGCTGTGGACGATGACCAGGAGAGTGGCCTCGTATTGGGGGTCCTGTTCGAGCTTTTCGAGGGCCTTGCGGGCCAGGAGGGTCTTGCCCGCGCCGATGTCCCCCACCACCACCGTCAGGCCCTTCATGGTGTCCACGGCGTGGAGCATGCGGACCATGGCCTCGGCGTGCTGGCTGCTCTCGAAATAGAAGCGGCTGTCGGGTGCGTTGGAGAAGGCCTGCTCTTTGAGGCCGTAGAAATTCTCGTAGCTCAAGGGCGTCCTCGGATGGGCATTTGAGAGCTACTTCAGGAGCCGTGGACCCATTCCCTGACCGTTGTGAGAAGGTGGATCATGGGAGGGGGCTCAGAAGGGGGAAAGGTTCCTTTCCCCAAAATCAGACGTAGCCTACCCGATTTGACTTCTTTTTGCCACCCGAATCTTTTTCGGGCTCTTTACCCGTGGCCGCGGGCGGCGCGGGCGGCGGCGCGATCGCGGCGGATGGGGAAGGGGCTGTCGTGGAC
>DASZRK010000027.1 GCA_035549195.1 bacterium | reverse complement strand
CGGACGGGGCATGGGGTTCCGGGACAGTAACCAGGACGTTCTCAGCGTCCTCCACACGGTCCCCGGTAAGGTCAAGAAACTCATTACCGACCTAGCCAAGAACATGTTCAAGGATGGGACCGCCTATCATCAATTCTTCCGGTTGACCGGGGAAGGGGATGGGAAGGGCTATTCGGACGATCCGCTTTGGATCATCCTTTCCACCAGCGCCTACGTCAAAGAAACCGGGGATGTATCCTTCCTGAAACAGAAGGTGGCCTGGGCGGATGGCGGATCGGCCACGATGTACGAACATCTCCGCGCTCCATTGGATTACACGTATAAGAACGTCGGCGCCCACAAGATCCCTTGCATGGGATTCGCCGACTGGAACGATACACTCCATATTAATGGCCCCAAACCCGGGGAAA
This sequence comes from bacterium, assembly GCA_035549195.1. NCBI lineage: Bacteria > bacterium. The sequence continues at coordinate 9,870 of DASZRK010000027.1, read as the reverse complement.
GCGTCTGGGTGGCCGAGTTCCTGGTCAAATGCGCCCGTGACTTCGCCGAACTCGCTGATTTCCTCGGAAAAAAGGCGGATGCGAAAAAGTACCGGAAAATGGCGGACGACATGTCGGCCCGTACGAACAAGGTTTGTTGGGACGGGGAATGGTATGCCATGGCCTTCGATGGCTGGGGGACCATGTTGGGTTCCAAAAAACAAAAGGACGGGAAGATCTACCTGAACACACAAACTTGGGCCGTCATTTCGGGGGTCTCCGGTCAGGAGCGCGGTGAATCCTGCATGGATGGGGTCAAGGAATACCTCGATTCCCAATATGGGGTCGCCCTCATGTTCCCGGGATTCAAACATTTCAGTCCCCGATTGGGCGGGGTGAGCACCTTCCCGCCGGGCCTGAAAGAGAACGGCGGCATCTTTTCCCACGCGAATCCCTGGGCCGTCATCGCGGAGACCATGTTGGGCCGTGAAAAGACCGCCATGAAGTACTACAAGCAGCTGCTGCCGCCCGTTAAGGATCGCATCCAGGATGTCCACCGGGCCGAGCCCTATGTCTATGCCCAGGCCATCGCCTCCCAGGAACACCGGGATTTCGGTTTTGCACGGAATTCATGGCTGACCGGGGCCGCCAGCTGGAATTTCGTGGCAGGGACCCAATATATCCTGGGTATCCGGCCCACCTACTCCGGATTGATGATCGACCCCTGCATCCCCAAGGACTGGGGCCGTTTCTCGGTGACCCGCAAATTCCGTGGGTCCACCTACCGGATCGTGGTAAAAAATCCACGGCATGTCAGCAAGGGTGTATCATCTATTACCATCGACGGAAAGAAGATCGCAGGGAACACCATACCTCCCCAACGCTCGAAAAAAATCGTGGAGGTTGAGGTGGTCCTCGGCTGACAGGGGTCGGTTGACAGGCCCTGAGCCCTAGGTTATAAGAACCTCCCGGCCGCGACGGCCGTGGGTAAGGAGCCTCGCTTGGTCGGGATCATGACGCTCAAAGTCGCCGCGAAAAGCAATCCCTCCACCGTGGCCGGTGCCATCGCCAACAATGTCCGCGACGGTAAGAGCGTGGAGATCGTGGCCATGGGACCGGAAAGCATCAACAACACGGTCAAGGCCATCGCCATCGCCCGCGGGTTCCTCAAGGGCGACGGTCTCGATGCCCACTTCAAGCCCGAGTTCATCCACCTGACCATCGACGGCGAGAAGAAGAGCGCGATCAAGTTCTTCCTAAGCGTGGAGAAAAGCGCCTAATCAACCAGCCGGCCGGACTTTCGACCCTAGCGCGCCCAGCACGCTGGGGTTTGCTTTTTCAGGTTCTTTTTCCCGGGCGAATAGCTCAGTTGGTTAGAGCACCTGCTTTACACGCAGGGGGTCACAGGTTCGAGTCCTGTTTCGCCCACCATTCGTTCCGCCCTTGGGCGATGCTTCTTGTTTTTTTAGGCGTTTTCATTAGAATTACACCCCTCGGTTTTGGACCGAGGTTTTTTTCGGAAATGGGGGCGTAGCTCAGCTGGGAGAGCACTTCCATGGCATGGAAGGGGTCGTGGGTTCGATCCCCATCGCCTCCACCATTTTCGATCCCCGACAGCCGTTCTTTTTTCCCTTCGACGTCCCCCGCTAGGTAGGTAGCCATCATGAAGACCCGCCAGGAATTGGAAAGCCAAGAAGAACGATCCCTTTCCTCTTACGCCCAACGATCCTCCCAGAGCCGTGGCCGTCAATACCCCGAACCCGAGCATCCTTACCGCACCGCCTATCAGCGGGACCGGGATCGGGTCATCCATTGTTCCGCCTTCCGCCGCCTCCAATACAAGACCCAGGTCTTCGTCAATCATGAGGGGGATTATTACCGCACCCGCATCACCCATACCCTGGAAGTGGCCCAGATCGCCCGTTCCATCGCCAGGAGCTTGGGGCTCAACCAGGACCTGACCGAGGCCGTGGCATTGGCCCATGACCTGGGACACACGCCCTTTGGCCACTCGGGGGAAAAGGTGTTGAACGCGATCATGAAGGATGACGGAGGGTTCGAGCATAACGCCCAGAGCTACCGCATCGTGACCCATTTGGAGGACCGTTATCCCGATTTCCGGGGGCTGAACCTCACCTATGAGGTCCTGGAAGGCGTGGATAAACACCGGACCCGCTATGACCGGCCGGGCGGCGACGGGGAACAATACACCCTGGAGGCCCAGATCGTGGACCTTTCAGACGAGATCGCCTATACCTCCCATGACATCGACGACGGCCTGACCTCCGGGCTCCTGGATCCCGACGGTTTGTCCCAGGTTTCTTTGTGGAAAAGGAACACGGAAAAGGTCAAAGGCCGGCATCCCGATCTGGCCAAGGACAAGGTCAAATACCAGACGGTCCGCCTGATCATCGATGAATTGGTCACGAACCTCCTGGAAGAGACGCAGAAAAGGCTCGAGAAATTCTCCATCAAGACCGTGGAGGAGGTGCGCCGGGCCCCCGAGGAAATGGCGGCTTTTTCCAACGAGTGCCGCAAGGACTTCCTCGACATGAAGGCCTATCTCTTCCACAACATGTACCGGCACCAAAAAGTGACCCGCGTGGAGGCCAAAGCTTCCAAGGTCATCCAGGAACTGTTCAAGCTTTACGAGAACGACCCCAGCATCTTGCCCGCCAACACCCGGGAAAAGATCAAAGCGAAAGCGGATCCCCTTCGGAGGGTCATCAGCGACTATATCGCCGGAATGACCGACCGCTACGCCATCGAGGAACATGAGAAGCTCACCGACCCCTCCGTGCGGGCCTAGGGGCCTGGAAAGGCCCTCCTGGGGGCCGGTTGACAGCCTTTTTCCCTGTCCTATAAGATGAAACCCATCGAAGTCCCCTGCGGCTAAAGGCTCCATTTAGCGGCAGGGGACTTTTTATTTTTTCAGGAAAGGTGGGCCATGGAAACCTTCCAGATCATCCAAAGCGGCGACGACCATCTCCTGCCGGTCTACAACCGGCAAAAGATCGTCCTCATGCGCGGGGAAGGTTCCCACGTCTATGATTCGGAGCGGATGGCCTACCTGGATTTCTTCTCCGGGATCGCCGTCAACGGCCTGGGACAGGCCTATCCGGAGATCGTCAATGCCATCATCGAGGAGGCCAAGAAGCTCGGCCACGTCTCGAACTACTATTACAACGTTCCGAACGTCACCCTGGCCAAGCTCTTGTGCGACATCTCTTTCGCCCAAAAGGTCTTTTTCTGCAATTCGGGGGCGGAAGCGGTCGAAGCGGCCTTGAAACTGGCCCGGAAGTACTTCCGCAAGCAGAAGCAGAACAAATACGAGGTCATCAGCTTCCACCGGTCCTTTCATGGGCGCACCTTCGGGGCCATTTCGGCGACGGGCCAAGTGAAATACCAGGAGGGACTGGAACCCCTCTTGCCCGGTTTCGTCTTCGCCAATTTCAACAACATCGATAGCGTGAAGAACCTCATTCACGACAACACCGCGGCCGTTCTGGTGGAGGTCATCCAATGCGAGGGAGGCATCGTTCCGGCGGACCTCCAATTCCTGCAGGACCTGCGGGCCTTGACCCGGGAGAAAGGCATCCTGCTGATCCTGGACGAGGTCCAAACGGGTCTGGGCCGCACGGGAAAGATGTGGGCTTACGAACATTATGGGATCGAACCGGACATGATGACCTCGGCCAAGGCCCTCGGGGCTGGTCTGCCCATGGGCGCCCTCCTGGTGACCAACCAGGCGGCCCAAGGCTTCCAGGCCGGTGACCACGCTTCCACCTTCGGTGGGAATCCGATCGTGAGCGCCGCGGCCGTGGCCAATATCGAGACCATCCTTTCCAAGGACCTGATCCAGAACGCCGCCAAGATGGGGGAGGTCCTTCACCAAAAACTATCCGGCCTGATCACCGAGTTCCCCCAGCTTTTCACCGAGGTCCGGGGCAAGGGCCTCATCCAAGGAATCCAAATGACCCGCAAGGCGGGTTCCTTGGTGGGTCATTGCGCCCAACAAGGGCTTTTGGTCGGGTCCGCCCACGAAGATGTCCTGCGGTTCCTGCCGCCTCTCATCATCAAGACCCAGGAGATCGACCAGGCCATCGAGAAGCTCCATCGGGCGATCCAAGCCGAACTCCAAGGAAATTGAGGACGCCATGGCATCCAGGCATTTCCTGACATTGACCGACCATTCCCCCAAGGAGATCCAGGGCCTTTTGGCCTTGGCGGGACGCATCAAGAAATCTCCCGCGCGCTTTTCCACCGCCCTGAAGGGCCAATGCCTGGCCATGATCTTCGAGAAGAACTCCACCCGAACCCGTGTCTCCTTCGAGGTCGGCATGGCCCAATTGGGCGGTCACGCCCTTTTCTTGGGGAAACAGGACATCCAGATGGGGAAGAGCGAGACCGTTCCGGACACGGCCCGGGTCCTCTCCCGCTTCGTCCAAGGCATCATGATCCGCACCTTTTCCCAAGCGACCGTCGAGGAACTGGCCGAACACGCCACCGTCCCCGTCATAAATGGCTTGAGCGACAGCCATCATCCCTGCCAGGCCTTGGCGGACCTTTTGACCATCCAAGAACACTATGGAAAGCTCCGTGGGCTCCAAGGGGTCTATGTAGGCGACGGCAACAACGTGGCCCATAGCCTCATGGAAGCTTGCGCCAAGGTCGGTATGCACTTGCGGCTTGTCTGTCCCCCGGGTTACCGGCCCGATGCGAAGGTCCTGGCCCAGGTCCAAAAGGAAGGCAAAACCACGGGTTCCAAGTTCGAGACCACCGAGAAGGTCGCCGGTTCGGTCCGGGGCGCCGATTGGGTCTATACCGATGTTTGGACCAGCATGGGTCAGGAAGCCGAGAACCAAATGCGGCTCAAGGCCTTCCAAGGCTACCAAGTGAACGAACGATTGATGGGAGAAGCCCCCAAGGCCATCTTCCTGCATTGCCTTCCGGCCCACCGTGGGGAAGAGGTTTCGGCGGGGGTCCTGGAAGGTCCGCGGTCCCGGGTCTGGGACCAGGCCGAGAACCGTATGCACGCCCAAAAGGCGCTGTTGGTCACCTTGATGGGGAAAAAGGGGAAATAAGATGGGACAACATGTGAAAAAGGTCATCCTGGCCTATTCGGGAGGGTTGGATACCTCCGTCATCATCCCATGGCTCAAGGAGAACTACGGCTGCCAAGTGGTGGCCTTCATTTCCGACGTGGGTCAAGGCAAGGAAGTGGAGCCCGCCCGCGCCAAGGCCCTACGCACCGGGGCCATCAAGGCGGTCGTCAGGGACCAGCGCAAGGAATTCCTCGAACAATACTGTTTCCCGGCCCTCCGGGCCCAGGCCAAATACGAAGGGGTCTATCTCCTGGGCACGTCCCTGGCCCGGCCGGTCATCGCCAAGGGGCTCGTGGAAACAGCCTTGAAAGAAGGGGCTGACGCCATCTGCCACGGCGCCACCGGCAAAGGGAATGACCAGGTCCGCTTCGAGTTGACGGTCATGGCCTTGGCCCCGCACCTCAAGATCATCGCGCCCTGGCGGGAGTGGGACATCCGGTCCCGGGAGGACGCCATCGACTACGCCGAGAGGCATGGGATCGAGGTCCCGGTCACCAAGAAACGTCCCTATTCCATGGATGGGAATCTCTGGCATCTGAGCCATGAAGGCGGCGAGTTGGAGGATCCTTGGAACGCCCCGACCTCCCATGTTTTCCTCACGACGCAGGACCCGGCCAAGGGCCCCCAAAGGCCGATGAACGTCATCGTGAACTTCAAACGGGGTCTTCCGGTGGGGCTGAACGGCAAAAAAATGGCCTCGGTGGCCCTGGTCGAGAAGTTGAACAAGCTGGGCGCCGCCTATGGCATCGGCCGGGTGGACATGGTCGAGAACCGCTTGGTCGGCATGAAGAGCCGGGGCGTCTATGAATGCCCTGGGGCCACCATCCTTTACGAAGCCCACCGGGCCCTGCAAGCCCTCACGGTGGAGCGTGAGACCCTTCATTATGGACAGGTCATGTCGGTCAAATACGCTGAGATGATCTATTACGGTCAGTGGTTCTCGCCCTTGCGTGACGCCATGGAAGCTTTTTTCGCCGAATCGCAGAAGAACGTGACCGGCGATGTGCGGGTCGAATTGAACCCGGGCCGGGCGGCCGCCACCGGGGCCCGCTCTCCCTACTCGCTCTATCAGGTGGACCTGGCCACCTTCGGGGCCGACCAGGTCTATGACCAAAAGGACGCGGAAGGCTTCATCCGCCTTTTCGGACTGCCCATGAAGGTGGTGGGTATGGTGAAACGGAACTCGAAAAAGGGCTGATCGGCCAGGAGGCCGGCGATGAAAAAGACATGGGGCGGAAGGTTCAAGAAGCCGACGGATCCTCGGGTGGAGTCATTCACCGAGTCGATCTCCTTCGATCATCGGTTGGCTGTTTTCGACATCGAAGGCAGCCAGGCCCACGTCAAGACATTGGTGCGGGCCAAGCTCCTGACCGTCCCCGAGGGGAACCGGCTCCTGAAAGGGCTGAAAACGGTCCTGAAGCGTTTGCGAACGGGCAAGATGTCCTTGAATGCATCCCACGAGGACATCCATACAGCGGTGGAGAGGGAATTGACCCGGATCGTCGGCCCCTTGGGCGGCAAGCTCCACACGGGACGTTCCCGGAACGACCAGGTCGCCACCGACTTCCGGCTTTATCTGCGGCAGGCCGTTCAGGAAACCCTCCAAAAAGGGACCGCCTTGATCGAGCGGCTCCTGATCCTCGGGGAACAGGAAAAAGAGACACTCCTTCCCGGTTACACCCATCTCCAACGGGCCATGCCGGTGACCCTGGGTCACCACCTTTGCGCTTATGCCTTCATGCTCTTGAGGGATATGGATCGCTTCGAAAAGACCTGGGAGCGGGGGAATGCCCTGCCCCTGGGGTCCGGCGCTTTGGCGGGAACGAACCATGCCTTCGACCGCCAATACACGGCCAAACTCCTGGGATTCAAAACGGCGCTCCCCAACAGCCTGGACGCGGTCTCGGACCGGGATGTTTACGTGGATTTCCTGGCCGCGGCGGCGGTGGCCCAAATGCACCTGTCCCGCCTGTCCGAGGACCTCATCCTTTGGGCCAGCACCGAATTCGGCTTCATTGAGATGGACGATGCCTTCGCGACCGGTTCCAGCCTCATGCCCCAGAAGAAGAACCCCGATGTGGCCGAACTGGTCCGGGGTAAGACCGGCCGGGTCTTCGGCGACCTGATGGGACTTCTCACGGTCCTCAAAGGCCTTCCGCTTTCCTATAACCGGGACCTGCAAGAGGACAAGCGTTTTGTCTTCGATGCGGCGGATACCCTTTGTGGTTCCATGGATACTTTGGAGGGATTCCTGGCCACCCTGCGTTTCGATCGGGAGAGGATGGCGGCCGCTGCGGACAATGACCTGACCCTCCTGGCGACCGACCTGGCCGACGTGCTGGTCAAACAGGGGGTGCCTTTCCGGGTTTCCCACGAGATCGTGGGCCGGGTGGTCCACCATTGTTTGGAAACGGGTAAAAGGCTCCAGGACCTTTCGGACGTTGAATTGGGCCGTTTTTCCGATCTTTTCCCCAAGGGCACGGCCATGCATCTTTCCGTACATCACTCGGTCCGTGCGAAGGAAGCGGTCGGCGGGACCTCGCCCAAGAACGTGGCTTCCCAGGTGCGGCAAGCCGCCAGGGAACTTTCCAGGTTCAAGAGGATCATTTCAAGATTGTGAGGGAACATGAGCGGCTTTAATTTCAGGAACAACCGCTGGTACTCCGATTCGGTCGCTCTGGACAAGATCGCCGATAAGGTCGGCACGCCTTGTTACGTCTATAGTCTTCCCGCATTCGAAGAGAAGTACCGGGAAGTGGACCATGCCTATCGGTCGATCCCCCATTTGGTGGCCTATTCCATCAAGACCAATGACAATCTTTCGGTCATCCATGCCCTTGGGAAATTGGGATCGGGGACCGACGTGGTTTCGGGCGGTGAACTTTACAAGGCCCGGAAAGCGGGCATTCCGGCGGACAAGATCATCTACGCGGGGGTCGCGAAGACCGACGACGAGATCGCCTTCGCGTTGAAGGAGAATATCCGCTATTTCAACGTCGAATCCATCCCGGAGATCTCCGCCATCAATGCGGTGGCGAAAAAACTGCGGAAGATCGCGCCCATCGCCGTCCGATTCAATCCGAACATCGACGCCTTGACGCACCACTTCATCTCGACAGGTAAAAAAGAGAACAAATTCGGTGTTTTCCTCGGCGACCTGGACGAGGTCATGCGGACGGTCCGGGGATCGACCTCGGTCCGCTGGACCGGCGTCCACGCCCACATCGGGAGCCAAATGACACAAACGGGTTCCTTGGGCCGATCGGCCCGGGTCGTGGAGCAGATCGTCCTGAAGTTGCGTCACGAGGGGTTCCCCATCTATGACGTGAACCTGGGCGGCGGATACGGCATCGACTACAACGGTGAAAAGCCTCCCAAGGCCTCCCAATATGCATCCGTGGTCCTTCCGGTCATCAAGCGATTGAACGCCGGCTTGATCCTCGAGTTGGGGCGTTTCATCTCCGGTAACTCGGGTGTTCTCTTGACCCGGGTCGTTTTCGTGAAAAAAAGCGGGAAAAAGACCTTTTATATCGTGGATGCGGGGATGGGGGACCTGATCCGGCCCGCCCTCTACGACGCCTATCACCGGATCGCGCCGGTCCAAGGACCGCAAAAACCGGTCCAACGCGTCGATGTGGTGGGGCCGATCTGTGAATCGGCCGACTTTTTCGCCAAGGGACGGATGCTTCCCAAAGCCAAGAGGGGGGACCTGTTGGTCCTTTTCTCCTGTGGAGCTTACGCCAGTGTGATGGGAAGCACCTATAATTCCCGGCCGCTAGCCCCCGAGGTCGTGACCCGGGGCGTCCGATTCCAGGTCGCCCGCCGGAGGCAGTCGGTTCAGGACCTGGTCCGGCTGGAGCGCATCCTTCCCTGAACGCCGTCGCCCTTGCGACGGCGGGTAAAATTCCCTAATATAAAAACCCAACGCAAACCCCCATTTGGGGGTTTTGTCATTTAGGGCGAAAGGTCGGCCAAAAAATGTTCCGTGGTGCTTATACCGCGCTGGTGACCCCCTTCAAGGGCGGGCAGGTGGACTATACCGCCCTGGAAGCCTTGATCGAGGAGCAGATCGCGGGCGGCATCGACGGGTTGGTCCCGAGCGGGACCACCGGCGAATCCCCGACCCTGACCGAGAAGGAACACGCCGAGGTCATCGCCTTCACCGTGAAGACGGTCCGCAAGAGGGTCCCGGTCATCGCCGGGACGGGCTCCAATTCCACCGCCGAAGCCGTCCATTTGACCCAACACGCCAAGGAGGTCGGCGCCGACGCCGCGCTCTTGGTCTGTCCTTACTACAACAAGCCCAGCCAGCGGGGCCTGATCGCCCATTTCCGGTCCATCGCCGACGCGGTGAGCCTGCCCCAGGTCCTTTACAACATCCCGGGCCGTTCGGTCGTCAACATGGCGCCCGAGACCATCGCCGAATTGTCCAAGCATCCCCACATCGTGGGGATCAAGGAAGCCTCGGGAAGCCTGGAGCAGATGATCCGGGTCCGGGCGCTTTGCCGCCCCGACTTCGACCTGATCTCCGGCGATGACACCCTGACCCTGCCCATCCTTTCGGTCGGTGGCGTCGGGGTCATTTCCGTGACCTCCCATCTTTTGCCCGGGGAGACCTCCCGCCTGGTGCATGCCTACCTGGAAGGGAAGACCGACGAAGCCCAGGCCCTTTTCACCAAATACGGCGAATTGGTGAAGACCATCATGGGGGCCGATGTGAACCCGGTCGGCATCAAGACGGCCTTGGCCCTTCGCGGTCAATTGGCCGAGGAATTCCGCCTGCCCC